>JAYWCO010000094.1:0-7496 GCA_043780475.1 Burkholderiales bacterium
CCCGTAAACAACAGCCGCGACAGCATCGATATAAAGCCGGTGAGCCCTAGATCTTTCGAGGTCGCCGGCCCACAAAGATAGCGCGTCAACATCACCGGAAAAGGTTTGATCACGCCGATCGGAATAACCTTTTTCATCGCGCCCATCAAGGCAGCACCCAGTGCCGGACGGGGATCATAGTCAACCTTTCGTTTATTTGTTTTGGCGGCAGCATGTTGGTCGCATTCACGACGCCCATCCGCTTCATGATGTTGCCGACCTCGGGTTTGCATGAGGGCGAACAAGGTTTCGGCCTGCGCCATCGTGTCCGGCATCAGCGCGCGCTCGATCCCCAAAAAATAGCCCATGACATTCCATGCATGCAAAAAAGCTTCCTCGTCGGCAGTCGACAGCGCGTGGCCCAGCTTGCGGATGCTGCGCAAAAAAACATAGCCAAACGTCAGCAGCGTGTAGCCCAGCTCTTCCTGATTGCAGGGCAAGCCGTCTTCCCCCAACTTCCAGCCATGAGCAAACAATACCTGATGCATATTGGGTGCAGCCTTCAATGCAGGCAGTGGCGGTATCACGCCCATGCCGACACTATTTTGCCCTGAGCCGAGCGCTGCCACCACGCTTTCAGGGGTGCCGCGCAAAATCAGATTGCGGATGGTGGCGTGAATCAGCCGCACCTTAAATATTTGCGCAATGCCGCCGCCATCGGGGTGGGTTAATCCGCCGCGCATCATCACCGGAAAAATCATTGCACCAGTCGCACGGATGCGATGCTCGGTGTGCTTCTCCAGCTGCCCGGTGGTGTTCAGCACCTCAGCCAAATCAGGAATCACATAGCACTCGGGCAGGCTTGAACAAAACAACAACGTGACCGATAGCGCACCATAATCCATGAATAATTCTTCGGCGCGCGCGATCTTGTTAGCATCAGCCCATACGGGCAAGCTCTGTGACGCCTGCACGTAGGTACGCAATGCCTCGGCAATTTCTGGCGGGATTACAGGCTCCGCTTTGGTAGTCGCGCCACTACCCTGTCCCGTCCATTCCTGCAGACTCCGGTTATCCGTCCAGTCATCAAAGATTCGATTCACCATCAACAATTTTTGCCACTCGGGTAGCCACTGCGAGCCGTATTCGAGTGCCGCAGCGGCGGGCGGGATGACGGTGTTTGCAGAAGACGGAGCCGATGACAATGGCGACGCTGGTGATGATGGGGATGGGGATGGGGATGGGGATGGGGATGGGGATGATATAGGTAGGGACCACTCACCCAAAATCATCGCAATAGTATGGTCTGCCAATGGATCAGCGTAGTAGTGCATGCGATCCAATAACTCATTGGATATATCGGCTTCTATAAATTGCGCTGTAGTCATGATCTCCCCCCCTTTTATACTGGCTTTGGCCATGCAGCGATCAATAGCTGCACGACTTTTCTGCTGCAAACTCTAGCACTGGCGCGGTTCATGGCTTGATTTCCCTGCCATGAATTAAACATTTTTTATTGTATTTTATTGTGTTTTATTTAACTAAGTGTTGATTCAACTTTTTCATCCTTCATGGTGCGGCACAAAATCCAGTCGTGCTGGTAGCGGTGAGCCCACCTGCCATTGGCTTGCCACCATCGCATCGAGCATCGCGATCAGCTCGGTGCGCGCGAATTTTTGATGAATCGGCAGCACCAGCACATCGCCCGCTTGCGCCCACTGCAGTAGCTCGCGCGCGGCATTCACCTCATCAGGCACGATGCGGATATTGGCTATTGCGTAAGCAGATGCAGTGAGTGCAGCCTGCAACAAATGCGGCACGGCGCCCCACTCACGGCCCCGTAGCATTGAGGCAATTTCCTTGATCATGACTAGATCCGGTTTATACGCGGCAGCCACATGTGCGAGTTCGTTAATGGCGTCATCCTCACGATTGCCCGCCTGCCCCAGCAATAAGCCGAGTCGCCCGCGTGGTTGGTGTTGAATAGATTGACTGACCCGCAGTAAATTGGCGAGGCCGTCAGGGTTGTGTGCGTAATCGATCAGCACCGTGATACCTGCTATCGTCCAGCGCTCAAGACGGCCAGGATTATCCTGCCGATTCTCGCCAAAGTGTGTGAGGACATGGGCAATCGTCGCGGCATCCACACCGAGCGCTGCTGCGGCCAGCGACGCAGCGGCAATATTAGCAATGTTGTATGCCGCCACACCACCGAGGGTTAATGGCATCTCGGCAACTTTACCCAGATTCGACACCACACCGCCGCGCGTTAGCAGGAGATCTCCTGCTCTCACTGCACAAGTCGCTCCACAGGTTGCAGCATCAGCCGACTCTCGCAATCGAACCAAGTGCGGATTGTTATCGTCGAGGGCAAATAAGGCAACGCAGCCTGCAACATCTGCGGCCCGATTGAGCAATACCGGATCATCAGCGTTGAGCACCAGCGTGCCTGCTGGTGCCGTTTTTTTCAATGCCCGCGCTACCACCAGCTTTACATCCGCCAGGTTGTCCATATTATCGATACCGTATTCGCCAAAGTGATCCGCGCTAATATTGGTGATGATAGCAACATCCGCGTTTTCAACGGCCAGCCCGCGCCGCAAAATACCGCCGCGTGCGGTTTCCAGCACAGCAGCTTGTGCATCAGGATGGCGCAACACCGCGCGCGCGCCCGCCGGGCCCGAGTAATCACCACTCTCAACCTGTTCACTGCCTACCACCACGCCTTCGGTGCAGGAATAACCAACGGCAACAGACGCACCAGGTCTACCGCCCACCGTTAGCATTGCCGCCAACAAACGCACGGTGGTCGTCTTGCCGTTTGAACCGGTGACCAGCACGGTCGGGATATTGTACAAAGCGCTCCAATGCACCTCAGCGGGCGCGGGCAATGCCGTAGCCTGCCACGTACGGCTGCCCGCACCGGCACCGATTGAAACGCTGGTGTCATCCACAAAAACTGGCAAGCCGTGTTGCTTTGCGGCGTCGAGCAATGCTGTCATGGCAGCGTTTTTTTCAGTGGCAGCGCGCATCTGAAAAATTACGAGTGCCGCTGAAAAATCTACGCCCAAGCTATGAACCTGATCAAATGGCCCATCATTTAGCGATAGATTTTTAAAGTTAGCCGTGCCTGAAAAAACACCACTCGCTTGCTCCCACGCCCATTCATTAACTTCAGTCGTCGTAAAAAGTTGATCGGCAGGCGCAGCAATCGCAAGCAAGGTGCCGCGTTGATGAGGCAGGATTGCCAACTCGCCAGGCCAGCCAAGTGCCGCGCACATCGAGCGCGCTAATCGCTGCCAGCGTGCTTGCGCGGCCGGGTCAAGTGCAGTTGAGCCTAACGCGGCCGTGATCACGTCAAGAACCGCACCAGTGCTGGTGAAATAGCGATTCGGCCCGGTCAGGCGGCGCGAATCTTCGAACACCGTGCGTCGTTCCGGGGGCTCATCAATCATCAAAAGATCCCCGCGATCCGCGCCTGGTCATCGCTGCCTCAGTCATCACTTTCTTTGACAAAGCGCAACCCGCGTTCATCGCGAATAAATCCGGCGGCTTCCAAAGCCGCATCACTGGATGCCGGCGATACCTCGGCAGCAGTTGTCTGCGCAGGCGCGGCTGGTTTGGTGCTCATCTTTGTTGTATCAGTACGAGCACCCTCACCAGCCGGTGAAAACTTCGTCACCTGCTTCCACGATCTCGCCAGCGCGTCTGCAAAGATCAGCAGCAAATCACCGTGCTTGCCCATCTGCAAGGCGGCCTCAATAGCTTGTTGCTCATCCGGAATAAGCGTAATCACGCTTTCGGCCACCCCGTATTTTTTGAGCGCTTTGGCGAGCATATTCGGCACCTCATCACCATCGCGCCCCCGCAGTGAATCATCACGCCGGCAAATGTAATGATCAAATTTGCCCGCGACAGCTGCGGCGATGGCAACAATATCTTCATCGCGCCGGTCACCGGGCGCGGATAGCACAATAATGCGGCGGCCGGTCACATCCAGACGACCGGCCAAATCCGCCATGACCCCGACCGCGTGGGCGTTATGGCCATAATCAAAAATCACTTTGAAAGGATGTTCATCAAACACATTCATCCGGCCCGGCGCCTGATAAAAAGTGGTATCGAAGGTGCGCAAACCCTGGCGAATCGCATCGAGCTTGATCCCCAGCGCAAACCCCATCGCCGCCGCAAACATGGCGTTTTGCACGTTATGCATGGCGCGGCCTTCAAGCGTGGCGGGAATCAGATGCGTCCACAGCAGCGGGATATGCCCACCTTTGTCGTAAATAGTAATCATCTGCCCGTTGACGCCCGCCTCCAGCGCACAGGCGCGGCCACCCGCGCGGATATGTTCACGCACCACCGCGTGTTGCGGGTTAATCGTCACGTAGCAAATACTTTTTGCTTCGGTGTCAGCCGACATCTTGATGACATTGGGATCATCCGCATTCAGCACCGCACAATCCCGTGCAACCTCGACCACGATACGTTTTACTTCGGATAATTGTTCAAGGGTGTCGATACCTTTCATGCCCAAATGATCGGCCTGAACATTGAGCACCGCGCCCACATTGATAAACGGCACGCCCATGCCCGCACGCAATAAACCACCGCGCGCAATTTCCAGAATCGCGATATCGATTTGCGTATCCGCCAGCACCATACGGGTGGCCACCGGGCCGGTCATATCGCCCTCGACGGTACGCTGACCGTCGATATATACGCCGTCGGTGGTGGTCAAGCCAGGGGTGTAGCCCGCCATCTTGGTGATATGCGCCAGCATCCGTGAGGTGGTGGTTTTACCGTTGGTGCCGGTGATGCCTGCAATCGGCACCCGCGATGGCGTGCCCGATGGAAACAGCATATCCACCACCGGCCCGGCCACATCACGCGGCGTGCCTTCTGATGGTGCAACGTGCATGCGAAAACCTGGTGCCGCATTGACCTCACAAATACCGCCGCCCACATCGCGATAGCTCTCGGTAATATCGGGGCTTAAAAAATCGACACCGCCGACATCCAGACCAATGGCGGTAATCGCCCGCACCGCCATATCCCGGTTGTCAGGGTGAATAATGTCAGTGACATCGGTGGCGGTACCGCCGGTGGAAAGATTCGCGGTAGAGCGCAGCATCACCACCTGACCCTGAGCCGGTACCGAATCGGCTGTGTAGTTAACGCGCGCCAGCATCATGTCGGCCTGTGCATCCAGCTCAATGCGCGTCATGACTTTTTCATGGCCTACGCCGCGACGCGGATCAAGATTGACCACCTCCACCAATTGCCGCACGCTGGATTTACCGTCGCCGATCACATGCCCCGGGGTGCGACGCGTCGCCGCAATCAGCGCACCATTTACCACCAGCAGGCGATGGTCGTCGCCAGTCAAATAGGTTTCAACAATGACGGACGATGAGTGTTCGACCGCCGCTTCAAAACCTGCCCGCACCTCGGCTTCGTTGGTCAGATGAATCGAAATACCGCGACCGTGATTGCCGTTATAAGGCTTGGTCACCACCGGGTAACCCAGCCGCTTGGCTGCCACCACGGCGCGATCTGGGGTGCGCACCAGCTCTTGGCGCGGCACCGGCAAGCCGCGTGCGGCAAGAATTTTATTGGTCTCCTCTTTATCACCGGCCAACTCAACTGCAATATAGCCGGTGCGGCCCGTTACCGTTGCCTGGATGCGCTGCTGCCATTTGCCATAGCCGAGCTGGATCAGGGATTGCTCGTTCATGCGCAGCCACGGAATCCCACGCTCTTCAGCCGCGCGCACCAGCGATGCGGTGGACGGCCCCAGCGCACGGCGTTGTGCATAGCGGATGTACTCATCACGTGCCGTGGGCCAGCGCCAATTGTCCGGCACCACACCCGCTGGTTTTAATGCATCGGGCAGTAGCGAGCACAATAGTTTTAAAGCCAGCTCACCCGCCTCGATTCCTTCATCGCGCTGGGCATATTCATACACCACGGTGTACACGCCCGGCCGATCCGTGCTCCGGGTTTTGCCGAAGGTCACCTGCTCACCCGCAATATTTTGCAGCTCAATCGCCACATGCTCGAACACATGGCCCAGCCAGGTACCTTCATCTTCCAGCATGCGGCGAATAAAGCCGCCCTCAACCCGGTACGAGCAGCCATGCTCTTGCAGACTGGGCAGTGCCTCGATCAGCTTCATCACATAGCCTGTACCTAACTTTGCCGTCGGCCACGCTTCGAGCAGGCCTAAATCCAGCTCAAGATAAATCACCGGGAAATGCGCGTACAACGATGGACCTACAAACACTGAACGATTGAGAATTCGCATCGTGAAATCCCTTTTAAATATGGCTGTATATGTTAGTGCGCTGTTTATAAAATGCTAGCTCTTTTGCGTATTAAGGGTCCCTGCCGATGCCAGCCGCGTATGCAAATCAAACGTCGCACCGGCAATCAAAATATGCACCGCCAGCCCCAGCATGCACACCGGCTGGCCTTCGACCGCCGTATCCATGGATGAAAACTGGATACCAGCCGCATCCACAATCGTCACGCCGCCGCTGCCTTCAACTTCCAGCACATTGTCCGGGCGAATAAACGCCGCCGTATCTTCATCCAGGCCAATGCCAATGGCGAACGGGTTATAAGCCAGGGCCGCCATCAGCCGACCCAGGCGATCACGCTGGCGAAAGTGCTGATCAATCACAAACCGATTGGTCAGACCGAGGCCAGGTGCCAAGCGCACCATGCCGGCAGTCGGGCTGGCACCTTCTTCACCAAACGCAATCATATGCTCGCTGATAAATGATGCCCCTGCACTGGTGCCCGCCACATGCACACCCGCCGCATTCATGGTGCGCAACGCCTTGGCGACCGACGTGCCGCCCAGCATGGTGGACAAACGCAGCTGATTGCCGCCGGTAAAAAATACCCCGGTGGCCGATTCCAGGCGCGCCAAACGCCCGCGTTCTTCACAATCACGACGGGTATCAAAATCCATCGCGGTGACGCAGCCCGCACCGAGATCACCAAAGATTTTTTCATAGCGTGCGCCGGTATTGCTCAAACGGCTCGCGGTTGGAATGACCACAATATTGGCGTTCGCGCTGTTACCGTCGCCACACAGATCAACGAAACGCTGCAATATTTGCGGCGAATTTTCTTTTTCTTCCGCGCCACCGATAGGAATAATCCATCCGCGTTCAGCGCCCTCTGCAACCTTGCTCGGCATTCGTCTTGCTCCCTTAAACCCATTTTTATCTCCACCGAATTATGACTGAATCAGGCCGGGTTTAACCAAGCCGCGACGATAGATTGCGCGGTAGGTTGCACGAAAGTTTGCACGACAGATCGCGCGGTGATTTTTAAAAAAAATATATAAACACCAGCATCGGCGAGCTTCTTCAGCTATTTTTGCTCCAAGAGGCAATTCCAGAGGGGAGTTTGCCTGGCTGAATCATAAACCCATCAATATTAAAAAAACCAAGCATAAAAAAAAGCCCATCAACCTTGCGGTCGATGGGCCGGATATTTCCACT
>JAYWCO010000095.1:0-1879 GCA_043780475.1 Burkholderiales bacterium
TTTACCTCGCTTTTTTCTGACTGCTGGTCAGTGGCGGGATGGCGACAAACTTGGGCTCCGGAAAATAATGCATAAATGATTTGCAAAAGAATTAAGCGCTCAAGCAATCTGCTTAATCGGAATCTCTTTGCGGCGGCTGGTGGATTTGCGCACCGCGCCGGGCGCATAGGTTCTGGCGACATAATCATCTACCAGCGTCTGAAATTCTTCAGCGATCTTGTCGCCTTTGAGGGTGACGGCTTTTTCACCATCGATATAAACCGGCGCTACCGGGCGTTCGCCTGAGCCGGGCAGTGAGATGCCGATATTCGCGAGTTTGGATTCACCGGGGCCGTTGACCACACAGCCCATGACCGCCACATGCATGTCCTCCACGCCGGGATATTGGCTTTTCCAGATCGGCATTTGGTTGCGCAAATAGGCTTGAATGCTCTCGGCCAGCTCTTGAAAATAAGTGCTGGTAGTGCGGCCACAGCCGGGGCAGGCAGCGACCATCGGGGTAAATGCACGCAAGCCCATGGTCTGCAAAATTTCCTGGGCGACGATGACTTCTTTGGTGCGATCACCATTTGGCTCGGGTGTGAGCGAGATGCGAATGGTGTCGCCAATGCCCTCCTGCAACAGCACCGCCAGCGCGGCAGTGGAGGCGACGATTCCCTTCGAGCCCATACCCGCTTCAGTCAGCCCCAGATGCAGCGGGTAATCGCAACGCTTGGCCAGATCACGATAGACCGCGATCAAATCCTGCACCGCGCTGACTTTGCAGGACAGAATAATTTTGTCGCCTGCCAAACCCAGCGCTTCGGCCTTGGCAGCACTTTCGAGTGCGGATACGATGAGTGCCTCGCGCATCACGGCATCGGCCTCTTTGGGCTCGGCAAGCTGGGCGTTTTCATCCATCATGCGGGCGATCAATTCGGGATCGAGTGATCCCCAGTTGACGCCAATGCGCACCGGCTTATCAAACTTGATCGCAGTTTGAATCATGGCGCCAAATTGGTCATCACGTTTGCTGCCCTGCCCGACATTGCCAGGATTGATGCGCAATTTAGCGAGTGCTACGGCGCAATCTGGTACTTCGGTTAATAGTTTATGGCCGTTGAAATGAAAGTCGCCAACCAGCGGTACAGCCACACCCATCGCATCCAGCTGCCGACGAATCTCGGGCACGGCACGCGCTGCTGCCAGGGTGTTGACGGTGATGCGCACCACTTCCGAGCCTGCGCGGGCCAGCTCAGCCACCTGCTTGACCGTGGCGGCGATATCTTCAGTGTCGGTATTGGTCATCGATTGCACCAGGACCGGTGCATCACCACCGACCAGCACATGACCAATTTTGACTTGACGGGATTGACGGCGGGGAATGGTGTTGAACATGATTTAATTTTTTAAAACTTTAAGTTTGGGGGCCTGCAGTGTTGTGTTTGGGCGGTGATACATTGAAAACGACGATATTATTTTACGGTTTTATTTAACCGTGACGCGGGCAACGGCCAGCTTGGTGTGCGGCGTTAAATCAATTTCCTTGCCGTTGTAAGCCATGCGGGTCGCGCCAGCCTTGCCAATCACAACTGAAAACGGAGCACGACCTGCGGCTTCATCAACATCACCGGCTTTATAGCGTCGGGAGAGAATAGTTTTACCTGTGCTGTCGGTGACTTCAACCCAGGAATCGCCTGAGAAGGTAAAACCGAGCCTGCCCGTGCCCGCGGTGCGGGGCGTCGCGGCCGATGTTTGTGACGGTGATGGTGGCGTTTGAGTAGGTAATACGACTGGCGGCACTATCGCAGGCTTTAATGTGACAGCAGGCACGGCGGTAGGCCCGGAAGCCCCGCCAGTGCTAGAGCTTGGAGCAGTGGTGGGTTGGGTCATTGGTTGC
>JAYWCO010000096.1:0-3863 GCA_043780475.1 Burkholderiales bacterium
GTCGTTTCCATCGCCGCGCGGCTACCAGCGGGCAAGATAGCGGCAATTTTTTCCATTGCCTGAGCAGCACTCATGGCCAGCGCGGTGCCGCCCCAGCTACCCACCATGCGTGCGCCGATTAACAATGCTTCAACTTCTTCGCCGGTAAACATCAGTGGCGGCAAGTCAAACCCCTTTTGCAACACATAGCCGACCCCCGCTTCGCCCAGAATAGGCACGCCGGAAGACGATAGATCAGCGATGTCACGATAGACCGTGCGCTCGGATATTTTAAGGCGCTCGGCTAAGTAGCGTGCGGTGGTCAGTCGGCGTCCGCGAACAATCTGCACGATTTGAAAAAGACGATCAGCACGCCTCATTTTTTTAATCTTTCCAATGCCACCATTTCAGCTTTTCGGGATCATGCTGATGCGGTGAGGTTGACGCATAGTAAACCGCGCAACGAAATACATAGAGTAAACATCGATCATGAATCTCTCCGGTGGCATCACACACGGCGTCGTAAAGAACCTGCGGATTGGCATGTGTTAATTGCGCAATACGGGTAATGCCGATGCCGTGCAGATCCCCGGCGATGGATGGGCCCACCCCGGGGATCCGCTCAAGCTCTGATGTTGGCCTTGATGTTGGCTTTATGGTTTTAGTTCGCATGCTCGATTTTGAAATGCGGATTTTCGATCAGTCCCACCGTGTTGCCGTCAGGATCCAGCAGCGTTGCCACCCGGATGCCATTACCGACATCGTTGATCGGCGAGTGCGGCTTGGCACCGATTGAAAGCATGCGAGCATATTCAGTTTCAATGTTGGCCGTGCCCCAGTAAGTGGTGCTGCCTTCTCCATCCGCTCCACCGGGAATGAGGCCCAACTCGTAGCCGCCGATATTGAAGCCCACATAAAAGGGTTCGTTAAAGTAGGGCTCTTTGCCCACCAATTGGGTGTACCAGGCCGTCGCCGTCGGCAGATTTTTAGCCGAATAGATGATCGTGCGCAGTCCTTGAAACATATTCATACCTTTATATTTTTGTGGCTGATTCGATATGCTAACTCAAGCCGTGCAGGCCGATTCGGTTGCCTTCGGTGTCGAGAATATGTGCGAAATACCCCATCCCTGGCGGCAGCGCGGTTTTGCCCAGCATCACTTGTCCGCCTGCAGACTCAGTGCGACTGAGCGCGCCTTCAAGATTGGCGCCGCAATTAAGATAAACCAGCGTGCCCTGATGGTGCGGTACGTAATCAGTGCCCGCAATAATGCAGCCTGATACGTCGCTAGCGCCAGATCGAGTGAAGACAGCTATTTCATTTTGCGCGGGCCCAAATTTTTCGACCTTGAGCTCGGTGGCGAGCATGGTGTTATAAAACTTTACCGCGCGCGAAAACTGGGACGAGGGAATTTCAAACCAGCCAATGGCATGTTGAGGTTGTAATTGTGGTTGAGGTTGAAGCATGGTGGTCTCCTGGGTGATAGTGGTTTTAGTGAGGTGCTGAATGCACCACCACATCATCGCGCAGGTCTCCTGACAGCATACTGTCAGCAGTCAGAAGTTTTTATAGGTTGTCGGAATAGAACCCGCGTACCGCTCGCTTACAACACACGGCGATAAGAAATGGACGCCAACCAAGTACAAAGCCAGCCCTTAACACCAGCGCTAACGTTTCCACTCCGGATTCGTCACCCGCAGTTCGTGCTGCTGCTCAATCAGGGCCTGATAAAAAGCCAGTCTTGAGCGGTGGATTTTTTTAGATTCGGCGGCAGCGATGACGGCGCAGCCCGGCTCGCGCAAATGTATGCAATTGCTGTATTTGCAGGTGCCGATATAAGGGCGGAACTCGGGCATGGCATAGGCAATATCATCATCGTTCAAATGGAACAGACCAAATGATTGCAGGCCGGGCGAATCGATGATCGAAGTTGCCGCACCCAGCCGATACATCCGGGTGTAGGTAGTGGTGTGTTTGCCGGCATCGAGCGCCTCTGAAAAAATACCTTCCTTCGCCACATCACGCATCACCAGATGATTCACAGTGCGCGATTTCCCCATGCCCGATTGGCCAACCAGCAGGGTGGTTTTGCCGGCCAGGTAGGGACGCAGCGGCTCGATGTCAATTTTAGCGGACATGGGCAATACGGTATAGCCGATGTCTGCAAATTTTTGGAGGCTTACTTTTGCTTCTTCAAACTCCGGCAAATCCTTTTTGTTGAGCATGATGATCGGCGCGATGCCCGCTGCATCGCACGCGACCAGGCACAGGCTCAAAAAAGTTTCGCTAAAGGTCGGACGCGGAGCGACGATGATGACGGCCTGATCGATATTGGCCGCGAGCGTTTTTTCGCGAAAGGCATCAGTGCGGAACAATACATTGCGGCGTGGATGAACCTCGTCGATGCGGCCGTTACCGGGGGAGGTGATGGACACCTCGACTTCATCGCCGCAGGTGACATCCTGCTTTTTGCCTTTGCGCACGCAGGTGAGCGGGGTGTTGTCGGCCAGCTCCACCAAAAAATCACGGCCAAAATCACCGGTAACCGTTGCTCTCATAGATCAAACAATCGATCAAGTTTGGCCGCGCAAATAAAATCATTCAAGGTAACGCCGCCTGCGTCATGGGTGGAGTACGTCACCACACAGCGGTTGTAATGCACGCCCATATCGGGATGATGATCTTCGCGATGCGAAATCCAGGCGCTAGCGTTAACGAATGCCAGCGTCTCATAATAATTTTTAAACGGGAAGGTTTTCTGCAGCGCATTGCCTTGGCTGTTGTTAACCACCGTCCAGTCTGCAAGTGCCGCGAGATGCTTTGCAATATCGGTTACGTCAAGTGCGGTGGCTTGCCCGCCGGGGGCGCATTTACGGTCTGCGAGTGAGGTCATTTTTTTACCGGTTTAGGTTGATGGCATGCAGGCTATTGAGTCGGGAACGCACGTAAATGCGCAATCCGAATTGAAGCCGGCGGGTGCGAATCATAGACAGCGGAATGCAACGGGTCTGGCGTCAGTGTAGCGGCATTATCGCGATACAGCTTGACCAGCGCGCTAATGAGATCCTCAGCACGGGTTTGTGAGGCAGCGTAGGCATCGGCTTCAAACTCATGCTTGCGCGAGCGCATGCTGCCCAGCGGTGTGAGCCAAAACGTGAATACCGGCAGCACCAGGAAGAATAATAAAAGTGCGACTGCCACCTGCGGTGCGCTTGCGCCGAGGCCTACGCCCAGGCCCGCATAAAACCACGGCCGGTTAATCACCCAGCCCATCACCGCCAGAATAATCAGCGTGAGCAAAAATTGCGTGATGATCATTTTATAAATATGTTTGCGTTTGAAATGGCCCAGCTCGTGTGCCAGCACCGCCTCGATTTCGGACGGCGTGAGCCGCTCGATCAAGGTATCAAAAAACACGATGCGCTTGGTCTTGCCAAAGCCGGTGAAGTAAGCATTGCCGTGGCTTGAACGGGTAGAGCCATCCATCACAAATAACCCGCTTGATTTAAAGCCACAGCGGCTTAACAACGCCTCAATGCGCGCTTTCAAACTCTCGTCCTGCAGCGGTTTGAATTTATTGAATAGCGGCGCGATAAAATTCGGATAAATCGCCATCATCAGCAAGCTGAAGCTCAGCCACATCAGCCACACATACAGCCACCAGTAAGTGCCCATCTGCGCCATCAGCCAAAAAGTCGCCAGCAATAAAGGCACGCCGATCACCGCCGACAGCACCAAACCTTTGAGCGCATCCAGCACATATAGCTTGAGCGTCATTTTATTGAAGCCATAGCGCGCCTCAATATTAAAAGTGCGATACAGATCAAACGGAATAGAAATAAGCGAGCTCAATATCATCACACCCACCACCAGCGCCAACCCGC
>JAYWCO010000097.1:0-4648 GCA_043780475.1 Burkholderiales bacterium
AGCCATGCGATCGCGGGCATTATCAGTCGCGAAGCAGCGATTATTTGTGGGACAGCATGGTTTGAGCGTTGTTATACCGAGCTTGATCCTGATTGCGAAATTTTCTGGCACACAGAGGACGGCGCAGCGATTAACGCCGGCCAACAAATTTGTGAAATAAATGGCAATGCTCGTGCCCTGTTAACCGCAGAGCGCTCGTCACTCAATTTTTTGCAGACTTTATCTGCAGTCGCCACTAAAACCAGGCGCTTTGTGGATGCAGTTGCCGGCACTAAAGCCAAAATTCTTGATACCCGAAAGACCATACCCGGACTGCGTATGGCGCTTAAATATGCCGTGCGGGCAGGTGGCGGCCATAACCATCGTGTCGGTTTATTCGATGGTATTTTGATTAAAGAAAATCATATATTGGCGGCAGGCGGCATCCGCTCATCACTGCTGGCGGCGCAGCAGCTGGTCAAGCATGGCGCGCCGGCCAATACCCTGATTGAAATTGAAGTTGAAACCCTCGCGCAGCTCGAAGAAGCCCTGGCCAGCGGGGCCAAACTCATTTTGATTGATAATTTTTCAACGGATACCATGCGCGAAGCAGTAAAAATAACGGCTGGCCGCGCCGAACTGGAAGCCTCAGGTGGCGTTAATGTTGATACTGTCCGTGCGATTGCAGAAACCGGGGTTGATCGCATTTCTGTTGGCGCACTCACCAAAGATATCAAGGCAGTTGATCTCTCAATGCGATTCAAGCTACATTAACATTGTTTGAATAAAAACTTGTTGTCGCTATGAGCGTAGGATAGCTCTTAAGAAGAATAGCCTGGGAGGGTATATGGGTTCACTGGATTGTATGCAGCTAACTTATTCAAAGCGAATACGCGTTACTGCATCGGCAATAGGCTTTTTCGCTTTTCTTTGGGCAGGCGCCGCTTTTGGCGCTGATGATCCAATTGCCACAGCAAGAAAGCTGCTGGATCAAAAAAAGGCAACTGAAGCCTATGCACTGTTGGAACCATTGGAGCGCACGCGCGCGGGTGACGCTGATTTTGACTATTGGCTGGGTGTCGCAGCCATCGAATCGGGCAAAACCGAACGCGCCACGATTGCGTTCGAACGGGTGCTGATCATCGCGCCAAATTCTGCCGGAGCCCGTTTTGAGCTGGCTCGCGCCTATTACATAATGGGTACGTACGAATTATCAAAACTGGAATTTGAACGCCTGCTGGCACAAAATCCTACACCGGAAGGTAAAAAAGCGATCGAGAATTTTCTGGCCGAAATTGAGAGGCGCAAAACCAAAAGCCGCAGTACGCTGGCTGCCTATATTGATCTCAGCGCCGGGCGAGACAACAATATTTCCAGCACCACGGATAGCTTTGCTCAGGGTGTGCAATCAGCATTCGGCATTCCGAATATTCTGCCGACAGGCAATTCCATCAAACGTAGCGCTAATTACGGCGCGCTTCAGGCCAGCGTTGATTTTCGTTATGCATTAACCGATAACCTAGCCGGCGTTTTTAATCTGGATGCTAATGGCCGCGCATATCAACGCCAGTCCGACTTCAATATTAAGAATGCTGATACTTTGGCTGGCCTGCTGTATCGGCTGGGTGAATCCTCTATTCAGGGTTCGGTGCGCGCGGGACAATTTCGACAGCAAAGCGCTACCCCCATCGATCTTTCCGGGTTCAAGGCGACCAATGATCGCAATAGCACCGGTGGGGTGTTGGAAGTACGCCATTCATTCGGCAACGGTCACTATTTAATTGGCAGCGCTATGTTCAATCGACTGCGCTATGCGGAAAACCGCGTTCAGGATACGAATCAAAGCGTAGCTTCACTGGGGTACTTGCGCGAATGGCAGTCCGGATCGATTTCAGTAGTCAGTCTGTATGGTGGCCACGATAAAGCGTTGCGGCCACTCAATAGCGCCTCGCAGGATATTGATGTTTCACGCAAAAACGCTGGTGTGCGCCTGTATCACCAGATCCTGATAGCCGCTGATGTAAATATTAGTCTGCTATTGGGGTATAGCGAACGCAGGGATAGCAAAGCGTTTGCACGCGCTGCACTGATTGATTTTGGACGTGATAAAACTGCCGAAGCATCTATCGGCGGCGCTTGGCGTTTTGCGCAAAAGTGGTCGTTGCGGCCGCAGGTGTCCTATATCCACAACCAATCCAATATATCGCTTTATGAATTCTCAAAAACGGATATCAGTGTCGCCATACGGCGCGAATTTGATTAAGCGAAAATTAAGCAAAAAGGGGCTGAAATGAATAATCCAAAATACACCATCCTGCGTTTTGTTCTGGCACTGCTGACACTCATGTCGTTTACGGCGTGGGGCCAAGCCATTGGACGTGTTGAATTTTCGACCGGTGAAGCGAATATTATTCGTGGTGGGCAAACTCTTCAGGCCATACGTTCTACCGATATTTTGCAGGGAGACACCATTCAGACGGGCATCAACGGTCAGATCCAGATGCGCATGGTCGACAATGCTTTCCTGGCTATGAGGCCCAATTCACGCCTTACCCTTGACCAATATCGGGCCAAGGGCGATGCAGCTGATGGCGCCATATTGTCGCTGGCTTACGGCATCTTGCGCACCTTCACTGGCGCTCTGGTGAGCAAAGACAAATCAAAATTTATCATGCGAGCCCAGAACGCTACAGTAGGGATTCGAGGCTCCGGCAATATCCTTTCGTACAATGATAAAGATGGCACGGTTAATCACACCTTGACCGGTGCGCATAGCGTGACCGCCAAAGACCTGCAAGGGATTGAACGAACCCTGATTAGCAGCCCCGGCCAGACCGTGCAGGTGGCGCCTGGCGGCACACCCAAATTCATCCCTACCCCGCAGTATATTTTTGCGGCAGCTTCAAATTCAACCGCGGGTTCAACGACAGCAGCGCCACCCAAAGAAGGTGACGCACCTGCCGCCGAGCCCGCCGCTGCACCAGCCGCAAACGCAACCGCTGCGGTTGCCCAGGCTACTGCTCCGGCAACCACCTCTACCGCTGGCGCAACTACGACCCAAGCGGTTGTACAAACCATTGTTAATTCGCTGGCGGCTAGGCAATTCGCCGCCAATGATGAGTTAGGATTTCTGACTCGCTTCACCGCTCCGTTCGGCGCCACCGCCCAAAAAATTGCCATTTTCGCCAATGGCGGTCCAATCGGCAGCGAGGCTAGTTTTGATATCAACGGTAATTTGCTCAAAGTCGCCAATATTAGCTCCGCCGAGTTTCTGGCCGGTCCTGGCGTGTTTCCGGTTAACTTTACGCCGCGTATGGTTCAGCCTGCAACAGTCGCATTTTCAGGCGGGTTGGCAACTGATTATTTCCGTAACGCCGATGGCTCAATCGTGCTTGGCCGCTGGCAAGGCGGGCAAGTCACCGTGACCAATAGTACGGATGCAGCAGCGCCTCTGATCATCTATCAGTTGGGCAATAACAGCGCGTCATACGCCATATTTCGCGCGTTGCCGACAGGCATTTTGTACAGCTTCACCGGCAGCACGAGTTACAAGGTTGATGCAGCTACCCGTCCCACTGATTCTTTTGGCAATGTGGGGCAATTAATAAGCGCTTATATCAATGCTAATTTCTCAACTCGCACAGCCGATATGGGTTTGCAGGTGGCTATTAACAATCAAAACTTGACCTTGAGCAGCGCTGGAATTCCCATTGATGGCGCGATACAGTTTGGCAATGTGGCCGCTGTTTGCACCGGTACCAACTGCAACAGTAACGGCTATCGCGGTACCGTCAATGCCAATTTCGCAGGCACTAACGGATCCGCCATTGCGGCCAGTTATCGTATCAACCCCAATCGCCTTACCGGTCAGGCATACGCAGATATGATTGCAGGCAATATTGCCTTTACCGCGCTATCAGCGCCCACCAGCTTTACTTTGCCGCTCACCGGCAGTTTATCGCTCAGCATGAACCGGTTTGTGGAGCAGTATCCCAGCACTTCCGCGCTGCTGGGAACCGGTACCATCAATGCCAATTTCAGCAACCGCACCCTTGATTTCACCATGAATTTTATCGATACCGGCCCTAACCAGAGTCAGAACAGCACTTATACCGGACGCGCCAGCGCCGTGCCCATTATTGGTGTCGGTTTTGCCGCCTCCAGTAATAACGTGGCCTTGAAAAACGATGGCAAGGTCGCCTTCACTTGCACGGGCAACTGCCGGATGGACCCCACCAAAATTTCTTCGCGCTTTGACGGCTATTTTATCAATGCGCAAGGTAATGGCGCTGTTGTCAATATCGTGGCGGCTGGCGCCGGGGAAGTTGCCGGGCCCAATGGCGGATTGATTGCCACTGCCTATTTCGGCACAGCCACCAGCCCGCTATCACCCACCACAGCATCCACTAGATCCGCATCTGTATTGCAACCGGTGGCGGGCATCCCGATCATGGCGCAGCTCATGACTAAAGGCAGGCCGTGCATGCAATGTGTAAACCCCTAAAAAGTTTCATCAAAAATAGAAATTTGTGAATCGTCAAAAATACTTTTTAGCGTAAACTTAGGGGATTGCCACTTAAGAAAATCTCATCATGATTCGCTTCCAAAATGTTGTCATCCTCGCCTGTGCTATGTTGTTCGCAGGCTGTGCTTCCACCAATGCGCCGAA
>JAYWCO010000098.1:0-1714 GCA_043780475.1 Burkholderiales bacterium
CAACAGTTGAAAATGCCCTGCAGATTTGGCAAAAATTAAGCGCCGTTGGCAAGCCGGTCGGCGCACCGGTATGGGAAGGTTTTGCAATCCGCGAAGGCATTATCACCATCCAGCCTGAAACCCAGGATGCGTTCGTGGCTCAAATGGCGAACTTTGAATTAATCGGCGGCGTTAATTTCAAAAAAGGCTGTTATCCCGGACAGGAAATTGTCGCGCGCACGCAATATCGCGGCATTTTAAAGCGTCGCATGGTGTGGGTGCACGGGCAGGCTACTGCCATGCCAAAGTTGGGTGATCCGGTTTATGCGCCCGAATTTGGTGACCAGGCTGCCGGCCAAATCGCCAATATCGCACCCAGCGCAGAGGGCGGGTTTGATGCGCTGGTGGTCGCACAACTGGCCAGTATTAGTGCCAATTCGTTGCGACTAACGAGCGTTCAAGGCGAGGCGCTGACGATTCAACCGCTACCGTATTTATACCCAGCGTAATCGTGCGCAGTATAAAATTTTTAGGCGATGTCAAAACCCTAGGCTAAGGCACGACGCATTTCCAGGTGCGGAATGCCCGCTTCAGCGAACTCGACACCGTGCGATAAAAAACCGCGCTTGAAATAAAATGGCGCCGCATGGGTCTGCGCGTGAATCATTGCCTGACTATAGCCGCGGCGTTTGGCTTCATTGCACAAGGCTTCAAGCATGGCGGCCCCTACTCCCGCACCGCGCCATTTTTTTAGCACAGCCATGCGACCAATGCGGGCGAGCGGTTGTTCCAGAATCAGGCGGCCCGTGCCGATGATATTGCCCTCATCATCATGCGCGGCGGCGTGGAGACATTTTTCCGGATTGGCATCAAGCTCATCAAGCTCAATCTCCGGCGAAACCCCTTGCTCGCGCACAAAAACAGTAAAACGGATGTGGGACAATGCAGCGCCAACTTGCTGCCAATCTACCAGCGAAACAGAATAAGAAGAATCAGGATTTGCGTTTAGCATACTTTACTAAAGATGATTTTTGATGAATGATCTTACAGCGTCCTGATGACTAAAAAAATTTCAACACAACTTTTTTACATTATTATTTTGACGGTTCGAGTTACCTGTCGCTAACCATCCAGATGGCCACAAAGGTTGGGTAAAAGCTAGCGGCAAAGCGGTGACGATACTGCCTGCAAAACATCACCATTACGCTGGTTTTGCACAAACGCAGCGATGTGCATATCGTTTAGCTTCCAGTCCGATAACAACGCCAGAAGACGCGAGACTTCGAGCGTGCCCTCAACGGGGATAGCAATTGGCCCAATCAGTTCGCGCACCACATGATCGTGCGTTAAGGTAGCGCCACGGTTTTCACCAGCACCCACGCGGCTGGTCAAATTATTTTCGGTAATCGCCATGAACAACGCAGCATCTTTGCGCTCATTGGCATCTGCTATTTTTACGCTTAGATGAACCTCAAGTGACTGTGTTTGCATTGCTGCAGGCTGATCCGTGACACCGCCCTTGGCTGATTCAGCCAACTTTAAACCAAGCACCACCGCTGCCCGCGATGGCCGCGCATTCATATCACCAACACTGGCCGTCAAGCCGGTGCTGCCAGACAATCCACGCCAATCCTTGCCGTTGTATAGCACTTGCGGCGTGTACACCGTACGTCCGCCTCCGCGTGACACTTCGGCTCGCTGGCGTTCTGCAAATGAGGGTTTGCCAAAACGATCT
>JAYWCO010000099.1:0-8747 GCA_043780475.1 Burkholderiales bacterium
GTGGTGCCGGTGATGGCGGAAGTGCCGCGGCAAATGATGCTGCTGAAGCTGAAAACAGCGCACAAGCGAGCGAGCTACCGCCAGACGATACCGAAGCAGAGCAGCGCTCGCGTCGCAGGCCGCGTGACGGTCGGCGCAATCAGCCGCTGGGGCCCGTTTCACAGGCAGACGAGCATGGTCGACTGCTGCGTGATAATGTTTTTGGCTCGCAGGAAGAAGATGCAATTCGCCGCGATTTCACGATGAATGCTTTGTTCTACGATCCCTCGCGCGAAGAAATTTGGGATTACGTAAGCGGTGTGCCTGATATTCAGAAAAAACGTGTGGTGATGATTGGCGACCCGGTAGAGCGTTATCGTGAAGACCCGGTACGCATGCTCCGCGCAGCACGCTTGGCAGGCAAGCTTGGCTTTACTATTGATGCGCTTACTATGCAGCCCATTGCTGAATTATCACCGTTGCTTGAGAACGTGCCGTCAGCGCGCTTGTTTGATGAGATGCTGAAGTTATTGTTATCAGGGCATTCGCTGTTATGCATTGAAAAATTACATGCGCTGGGCCTTCATCGACAATTATTGCCGGTGATTGACAGCTTGTTAAAAAATGAAGAAAGCCGTCCATTTGTGACGCTTGCTTTGCAGCGCACGGATCAGCGTATTGCCGATGATAAAGGCGTATCGCCTGCGTTTTTATTTGCGGCGCTGTTCTGGTTCCCGATGCAAAAGCGCCAGCAGGCGCTTGAGGCTGATGGTGTGCGCTCGCTCCAGGCGATGCATGAAGCCATGGATGATGCGCTGGAGATGCAGCGTAAAACCCTGGCTATCCCGCGCCGCTTTGATGTGATGGTGAAAGAATTATGGCTGGCACAGCCACGCTTTTTACAGCGCTCGCAAGTCAAGGCGCACCGCACTTTGAGTCATCCGCGGTTTCGCGCTTGCTATGATTTTTTTGAGCTGCGCGCTGCTGCTGGTGATGCGCCTATTGAGGTGGCTGAATGGTGGGAAAAATTTCAATTCGCCGATGATGATGTGCGCGAAACCATGCTGCTGCCGGACGATGACCTCAAGAAAAAGCGTCGCCGCAAACGTAAAAAAGCCGGTGATAGCTCGGATACGGCCGAGCAGCAGGACAGCACCCCGGTGCCATCATTGCCGACCGAATCGGCATGAGTTTTTCAGCCACCAACATCAGCGCATTTCACTCAACGGCCTATGTGGGACTCGGCTCCAATCTTGAGCAACCCATCCTACAAATCAAGCGAGCGCTGCAGGAGCTTGATGAAATTCCGGAAACCGAGTTGATACGCGTTTCATCGTTTTATCAGACGGCTCCTGTCGGGCTGCTGGACCAACCCCTATTCATCAACGCCGTTGCGGAAATAGCCACCACCCTGGCGCCGCAAGCATTGCTCGCACACCTCATGGCCATTGAAGCGGCGCATGCGCGAGCAAGGCTTTTAAAAAATGGGCCGCGTACATTGGATTTGGATATCCTGATTTTTAATGAATGGCGTATTAACGAAGTAAACCTTATTACGCCGCATCCCCGTATGCATGAGCGTGCTTTTGTGCTGATACCGTTGCTGGAAATCGCGCCAGATATTTACATACCAGGCAAGGGCTACGCCAAAGATTGGCGTGATAAAACAGATTTAAACGGCGTGCAGTTATTGGCGGCCTAGCTTGGATGGTTGAAATTTTCGCTACGTTGAACACCATGGAATTGAAAGCTGCGTGTAATGAAAGCTTCATGAAAATACGTTTAAGTCTAACGATCAAGGATAGAAGATGCCGGTCTCACCGCCCCTAACCGTTATCGCTGGCATCACCCCAACCAGCGTGGCCAGCAGCAATATGAGCCGCTATCGATATATCGTGGTGGAAGGGCCTATTGGCTGCGGCAAATCTACGCTGGCGCGTCTGTTGGCGGAGCGCTACGGTGCAAATTTACTTTTGGAAGATCCGACCGAGAACCCGTTTTTACCGCAGTTCTACCGCGATATGAAGCGCTATGCGCTGGCGACGCAAATGTTTTTTTTATTCCAGCGGGTTAACCAGTTATCGGCTATCAAGCAGCCTGATATGTTCGAGCGCAAGACGATTGCGGATTATATGCTCGCCAAAGACACACTATTTGCCAAGCTCACGCTGGATGACAATGAGTTTGCGCTTTACTCGCAGCTTTATAATCACTTGCGTCCCCAAGCGCCCGCGCCCGATCTGGTGATCTATTTGCAGGCTTCAGTCGATTCGCTGCTCAGCCGCATTCAGCGTCGTGCGCGCCCGATGGAGCGCGGTATTACGGAAGATTATTTGATGCGTTTGTCAGAAACATATACCCGCTATTTTTATGACTATAGCGAATCACCATTATTGATTGTCAACAGTGACAGCTTTAATTTTGCGGATAACCCTGAGCAATTACAAATGCTGTGCGCGAACATCGAATCGCTGCGCGGCATGCGCGAATATATAGGTGCGGGTTAATTAATAACAGCGTGGGTAAATACTAAAGTCTGCATCATGGATATTATTCATAGCGTGTCTGAATTGCGTTCGTGTCTGTGTTCACGCCCTAGCTCGCCTGAAAACAAAATTGCCGCTATCGGCTTGGTCCCGACCATGGGTAATTTGCATGAGGGTCATCTTGATCTAGTGCGTATCGCACGAGCCCGCGTCGGTGTTGATGGCTTGGTGGTGATGTCGATTTTTGTGAACCGTCTGCAATTCGGCCCTAACGAGGATTTTGATCAATACCCGCGCACTTTTGCAGAGGATGCCGAGAAATGCCGACAGGCAGGTGTAGATGTGGTGTTTGCACCCGATGAACGCGAGATGTATCCCGAGCCACAGAGCTATGTCATTGAGCCGCCAGACATTCAGCACATTCTGGATGGTGCGGTGCGCCCCGGACATTTTCGTGGCGTGGCGACGGTGGTGATGAAGCTGTTTAATATGGTGCAGCCGAGCGTAGCCGTGTTTGGCAAAAAGGATTATCAGCAGTGCCGTGTGCTGGACAGTATGACGCGGCAATTTAATATGCCGATTGAAATAATTCTGGCTGAGACGATTCGCGCTGATGATGGTTTAGCGTTGTCGTCGCGCAATAGGTATCTGAGTTCATCCGCACTTATGGAGGCGCCGCAGCTATTTGCGACGCTCATGGCGATCAAATCGTGCCTGCTGGCAGGGCGCAGAGATTTTGATTCAATTGAGGCTGAAGCGCTTAGCCGCTTGACTGCACGGGGTTGGCAGCCTGATTACGTCACCATCCGCCGCCAGTCTGATTTGCTTAAGCTTGTAGCCTCTGATAAGGCGTCGATCATGCCTTTGGTAATACTGGGTGCAGGACGCCTGGGCACGACCCGGCTCATAGACAATCTTGAGGTTTCGCTTTAAGCGGATGATCCGCTACGGCTAAATTATGGCCCAGTATCGAGAGCTTATATTGCGCCGCACAAATTCCAGTGCTAGGCTCTCGTATTGGCTTAAAAATTAATATTAAAGCTTATTAAAGTTGTTTAAAGTTTGAGCCTGCAAGCGGTGCTGTTAGAGCAATTGATCTAAAAAATCAACCTATACTTTGCGCTTTACAGGCTCAAATTTTGAGCGCTATATTCCCACGGAGGGGACATGCAACGCACGATGTTAAAATCCAAAATTCACCGCGCCACCTGTACGCACTGTGAAGTGCATTACGAGGGCTCGTGTGCAATTGACCAGAATTTGCTTGATGCATCTGATATCAAAGAATATCAACAGATCGATATTTACAATATCAACAACGGACAGCGTTTTACAACCTATGCTATCGCCGCACAGCGCGGTTCGGGCATGATCAGCGTAAATGGTGCTGCCGCACGCTTGGCTGCGCCGGGTGATTTGCTGATCATCGCGAGCTATGCGGCTTATAACGAGATTGAGCTAAGCCATTACCAGCCGGAACTTGTTTATGTCGACGAAAAAAATCACATAAAGGACAAGCGCGGCAGGATACCCGTACAAATGGCAGGGTAATCCCTCATACTAATCACCGTTGGCAATTCAAGCGACAGGTTGGTATAAATAAAAGCGCAACGTTGTTGCCCTTTTTTATTAATCAATCCTTACATTCTGTGAATTATTTTGCGACGCGGACATTAGGGTGCACGCACCGCTGGGATGTTGATTTGCAAGCTTGCGCGAGGCGACACAGTGATCCTGGTCGTACCCTCGTTGATCAAGCCCCACGGTAGGGGCAGGTTATCCGAGGCGACTGAAATAACGTGCTCCCCGCTGCCTACGAACGGGAATTCGAATCGTCCTTGTGCATCGGTGCGTGTCGAGAAGCGGCCATCCAATATCACGGCAACACTTGGCACCCCTGTTTCATTGGCATCGCGCAGACTGTTGGCGTTAGCATCAAAATAAACATAACCGGTTACTGCGCCGCCGCCGCCGCCGGCACGTCCGCCAATGGGTGCAATGACCGTGCCGGCACGGTCTTCGTATCGCAAGATCAGCAGGTAGGTTCGCTGACTGGGGCGGCTAATCGTGCTCAAGGGTGCGGCCAGCGGGTCCAGCGAGACCACACCGGAATCGTATCGTCCGCTGCCGACCGTGGCGTTACCCGAGAACGACCAGTGGCGGTTGAAGCGCCACATCAGCCCAACGGTTGCATATAAGGCGTTATCGACAGGGCCTGAGGTGGTGTAGCGCGATTGGATGTTGGCGTTAAGGCTAAGGTTGCTGAATAGCTCACCGCCTGCATTCAACGACAGCGATACCGACTCTCGTTTTAGTGGAATACCTTGCTGATGGGCATAGGACAGGCTGGTGCTCAGGGTAAGAGGGGTGATCTCGTTCCAGCTTTGGTCGAGCGTAATCGCCTGGTTACGTTCACCGGTGGTGGCATCTGATAAATCTATCTGCGCGCGGCCGGTACCGAAACGGTTTTGTGATTGCACATATCCAAAAACCTGCGAGCCGGTACCGTTGTACGAACGCACGGCTGCGCCGCCCCCAAAGCTTAAGTCGCGGCTCCACTGGTAGCGCAAATTGCTGTTTATAAATTGTCCTGGCGAGGTGGTGCCCGATACTGAGCGCAGTGTTTCAACTGCTGCGTCTGCCGACCAACGCAGTGACTGATAGCTGAATCGATAGTAGCCGCCTTCAACGTCGCTGTTAACGGCCAGACCACCCCAATTGAGTCCTGTGCCCAAGCTGAAAATACCGAGGCTGTGCCGCGTCCGCCCGACCTCCTGCGTGGCATCAATCCACCAACCGTTACCCGTTTGCGTCATGCTATTGGCGGTGCTGGATGATCGTATTACATTGGCTTGCACGGCCAAGCCATCACGCTCGTAGCGTTGCGCGATCAAGACTGAATCAAAATTGGCTTTTGATGCTAGTTGATTACCAACATTAAGGTTATTGTCGACTCTTAGGCCAATACCGAGATCGTTTGGCGCGTTGCGCGCAATAGCGGTCGTGACAGCGCTGGTGAGGATGCCGACATTACCCGCCAAGCTGGCTCGCCATTGGCCACCTGCTTGTGCAAATTGTCCGCCGGTACGCCGGAATCCGGAAATAGGAAATCCCTCTAACTGCCCGAGCTCACCCAGCGTGGCAGTCAACGCCGCGCCATCGGGCGACAGGAGTTCAGTGGCAACGCCTTCAATAGTGCGTGACGGAATGCTGAACCGAAGCTGTTGACGAGCGAGCCCAACTTGGGTGGGCCCCAAAATACCCAGGATGTTATTCGCAAACCAACCCGCACCCAGCGGCAAGCCAATTTGTTGCAATGTCAGGGTGGCGGATTTGACCGCACCTGGGCTTGAAGTGCTGACAATCTGATTTGCACCCAGTTGGGTATCGAGCGTAAGTGAGCCAAAGTTAGGCGTGTCAAGCGCAGTACGAATAGCCAACCCATTGCCGCTACTGGTGATATTACCGCTACTCAGTGTGTGTGAGCGTTGCAACTCGATCCTTATCGAGCGCGGGAGGCCGTCGGCATTGGGCGTGTCCTGTTCATCGTCGTCTGCGGCAATCTTATTGGATTTACTATTTTCCAGCAGGCGATCAACATAAGGTGTTTGATCAGACGAGGATGACACAGGTGCCGCAGATGGGGAAGGTGGCATCGGCGCAGATAGCGGAAGAGGCAGAGGCGGAGTAGAGGTCTGGGCGATCACAAGCGACGCCTTAAAGCCGAGCAAAACCAGTAACGCTATGCAGCTTAGTGCGTAGTGGTGACGCATGCGCTTGCCCGTGTCCGTGCCCTTACGCTGCTGCGCCTTGCGGTTAGCAGCAAGCGCGCGCGAGTCAGCGCTACTGCGCGCGATGGGGTGCAGCTTCAACTTTATTTGGGACCAAGGTTGTAATTGCAGGAGATGCAGGCGCTACGAATAGGTGGCTGATAGGCGTTTTTTGATCTGCCCATTCAAGATTGCCGGTTATCTTGAGCGGGTAGCGCGCACCTTGGGCAATCTTATCGTCGGGCGAGGCGGCTAAAACAATCTTGCGCGTCTCTCCCGGCAGTATCGGCAAGGTTGCGGGAGACAGTTCAAATTTAACACCCGCTGCATCGGTTGCATCCAGCACCCCGCTCAAGCGGCCATGTGCGTTTCCGGTATTGCGAACCTGCAATACAGGCGTGATTTTGCCGTCAATTAGTTCCGCACTCATTTGCCCAAACTCAAGCACTGGCGCGCCTTTCCCGATAGTTACATAGACCACCACGCCGATGCGGGCGGCCATCGGAAAACTGACCGCTTCGCTCGCTTTCACCTTAAGATCGCGTCCTTCAATCATCACGGCGAAACGGCATTCACCCGCAGCCGCATCAGCTGGCGTACTGATCTCAAATCGAAACCGTTTTTTTGCTTGAGAGGCAAGGCTTATTTCGCGCCGCTCCAGTGCCACCCATTGGCGACAACTACCTGGCTGCAAGGGCTCGTAAAAATTAACCGTGCCTTCAGGTGAATACGTCCAATCGGCCGTGTAAAGTCGATAGGGCGTGACTTGCGTACCCATATGGGTAATTTCGAGAATTTGGCGCGAGGTTTGCCCAGGTTGCATCGAAATTTCATAGCGAGGCGGTGTAACCAGCGCCGCAAACTCTTGTGCTCGAATAGTGGGGCTGACCCATCCTGCGGTAAGCATAGACATCAACATAAGAAGCGGACGATGGTGATGAATTGTGCCGGCGACTTTTGTGCATGAAGCCACAAACTTGTCCATGGAACTTCGCGTAAATAATTTTTCCATAATCAATTGAGCTCGATCTCAAAATAAAACTGCAAACGTTTAGGCGTGGAAATCAGGCGTCCGTCGACAGAAATTTCCACGGTCATGATGTCTTCCATTATCGCTGAGGTAATGCGGCCTTGATAGACCAAACCTCGACTGCCTGATACCAGATTGCCGGCTTGAAGTGGTCCTTGGGTTGACCAGGCGGCTGCTAGTTGGCCGTTCGCGATCGGTGGCAGTGCCATGTAAATGCGCCCGTTATGGCCTTGCCATGGTTGTGTATTCAGTTTGATATTGACACGGGTTGTGGTGCCTGCTTGGTGGGCATCACGCCCCCTGGGGGCTTCTGTTTTCCACTTTAGCTGAGCCTGCGCTTCGATCGGCTGGCTGCCTGAATCATCAATGCGAAAGGTGTTGCTTGCATGGGCATGGGTGATCAGCAGCACGCTCAACAGCATGCCGCTTAAAAAAAATTTAATTTTTTGCAGAATTTTAATCATCACGTCCGAAATATTTTGCGTCATTCGTAATACGTTCATGGCGCAGTCATTGTGTACACCACGCGTCCGGTGAAAGTGCCTGCCGGAACGACTGCGCTATTGGCATAACTGAAAATATGACAATTTTCCAGCCATGTGTTGGAACCGATATTGACCAAAAATTGTGTGCCACCCACGAATGTACCGGCTGGAATATCCGCCGTGGTATTTCCATTGGCAGTGCTCGTCCAACTAATTCGGTTAAATGGAATGATGTCAGTTCCGCTAGTCAAGCTGATGGGTGATGTTATCTGCACAGTCGCGGTAGAAGCGGTGGTTGATGGTTGACGAAAATAGCCGCCCACATACATCTGCGCAGGTGGATTGCAGGTTACAAAACCGTCATAAAAACTGTTTGCTTGCGTGCTGTTGGTTGTCATCGCTTGGGCGACGCCGTTACCGACAGCTGCGGCCGGCACGACCACGCTCACTAAATTCACTGTGCCAAAATTGGCATTGTTTGCGCCATTCCCCACCTGCAGAAAAATCGCATGGGTGCCCGGCGTAACGGTCAATACCCAGGCGTAGCTTGGGCCAGTAACGAGTGTCCAAAAAATCACACTTACCCGGACAAGGTATAAACGAAACAGTCTTATCAGCGGCGTGGCCATATAAAATATTTTTTCAAAAATGCGCGGGAACAGAAAGTGCACTTCAAACTTCATAGCAATGGTTTAAATGCGTAAACCCAGCAAATTATGCGCTAAATACAATGGAAAGTACTTGGCTCAAAAACAGCAAAGCGAGGTCCTGCACGCCCTCGCTTTGATTGGTGATATGTTACTCAGTACTAGGTGATGCGTTAACGAATTAAGGCATTACTGCAGTATAGAGAACACGACCGTTGCGTGTCCCTGCGCCGGGGCTGGCTGCACCTGCGCCGCCGTACACGCCGGCAGCTGGTGGAATGGCAGGGGCGTTGAATACGAATGTCCAGTTAGCAGACAGATTGGTGACCTTGGCGGCGGCTGTGCCATAA
>JAYWCO010000100.1:0-9577 GCA_043780475.1 Burkholderiales bacterium
GACTCTGCACCGGTGGGCCTCAACGCCGGGTGTAGCAATACACAGCAGAGTCATTAACGAGGATCGCTTCATGTCGGGTCACTTGGCACGAAGTTAAATCAAGGTGGCTCGCTTCTCATAAGCCCGCCCATTGGCGTGTGAGAGGTCAGAACTAAATACGGGGATCTAAGTATGTAGAGCGGCCTGTAGAGGGCTTGCGGACGCGGGTTCGATTCCCGCCGGCTCCACCAACAAACAATAACGCCACCCAGCCTCATCGGGTGGCGTTATTGTTTGTTGGTCAAATTTGTGGGAACGAATTCGCGTCCGGCACGGACGCGGGGTGAGTGTGGACATAAAACAAATCCTGCGGCTTGTTTTATGCCTCACGAATCCGATCGCCCTGGCTGGTGCGAGGTGGCTTTTGCGCCTTCACCGCAAAAGGATTCTGGCCGACTCCATCAAAAAATAAAAAGGCCATCCAGTTTCATCAGATGGTCTTTTCAACCCAATCCAATCATTAAGCAGCGGTTAAAGTCGACCCGTACATATTCACTTATTCTGGCGGCTTTCCGTTGATGTTGCGGGGAATCATAACCGTGACCGTCGTGCCACTGCCAGACGAAGATGCTCAAAGCAGATGACAAATTAAGATCAAGTCGGTTTAAACCGGACAATAAATCGGCTGTTTTTCCTACTTTTTTAGTCACCTTAAATGGTGAGAATAGGTCTGTCGCTCTTCTCTAATTGGAGCAGGCGAAATTATTCAGCTTGGCGACAACTTACGGAGAAGTAATCATGAATCAAGTTGATAAAAAGTATCTCAGCCAGATTGATAACGACAGCAATAGCGACCACAACAATAGTGAAAGTGGTAGTGGTAACAACAGGCTCGACCAGCATGAAACATCAAATAACTTACGTGGCCGTAGTCCCGACCGGCAGCGCGACAATCGCAATGATCGGCATGCGTATCAGGATCAATTGCGCAGCTGGCAAGCTCAAATCTCTCAGGTAGACGTGACAGTAGCAGTGGGCAGCAATAATAAAACTACAAATGAACATGAAAGTAGAAATATCGATAAGAGCAATGCTCACACCCAGGATCACAAAAACGCTGGCAGCAAGATCGATAGCGCAATACCAAAACATGGCGTGGCGCAGGATCATATGCGTTATGAACGCATGCCGACTCGTCCGCAACGATGATGTATAAAGTTAGCAATTTGTTATAGCCGCACGCGCAATGCACGCTCCAGCGTCACCATCACCGCCACTTTCACCATCCTATGCCAGCCAATGGCTGGCACTCATGGGCAAAGCGGTGACGGCTTGGATTGATGATGCGGCGCCGAGTATGGGCGCGGCACTTTCTTACTACACCATTTTTTCAATGGCACCGCTGCTGCTAATTGTCATGTCGATTGCCGGGTTTGTATTTGGCGCCGAAGCGGCCCGAGGGGAAATTTTTAGCCAGTTAAGCAGCCTCATGGGCGCCAGCGCCGCGCAGTCGGTTGAATCAATATTGGTTACGCTCAACAATCCCGCGCAAGGGATTAGCGCCAGCATCGTCGGTGCCGTTCTGTTAGTGATCGGTGCAACCAGTGTATTTGGCGAGCTGCAAAATGCACTTGACCGCATCTGGCGCGCGCCGGCAAAACAAAAACGCGGCGGGATTTGGCATTTACTGCGCGCGCGTTTACTTTCTATCGGGATGATTTTAGGGCTTGCGTTTTTGCTCATGGTCTCACTAGTTGCAGGCGCCGTGGTGAGTGCACTGGGCAAATGGTGGGGTAGTTTTTTTCAGGGCTGGCAGGTACTGGCACAGATCACCAATTTAACGCTGGGCTATGTACTGTCAACCATCATCTTTGCGATGATTTACAAGCTGATGCCGAGGGTAAAGGTGAAGTGGAAGGATGTCTGGATTGGCGCGTTGGTCACTTCGTTTCTGTTTACGATTGGCAAGTTTCTAATCGGTTTTTATATTGGCACGAGCGGCATTGCATCGGGATTTGGTGCCGCCGGATCATTAGCGGTGATCTTGGTTTGGGTGTACTACTCTGCGCAAATTTTTTTGATTGGAGCCGAGTTTACCTGGGTGTATGCGCAAACCTTTGGCTCGATGCGTGAGACGCCTGAGAATATTATCCTAAACGCAGAACAGGCGTCGTAGCCCGAGGCGTCGCGGCTTTATAGCGCATGTAGTTGATGCGCCAGCGCACGCCATATCTCGATATCAAAATAGCGAGTCGCCAACCCCGACGGCGAAGTTAATACAAAGAGCTGGCTCTGGCCTAATCGATCCTGCTGCAAACCATACTGGGCGGGGCGTTCCAGCCATACCTGTGCGGCAGTTTTGCTGGTAAAGGCGATGATTTTTGGCTGGTAGTGCAACATCTTGGCGGCGAATGCTGATGTATCAAATGCGTTTGCCGGTAGCTGCACATCGGTGCCGGAATGCACTTTGCATAAATCCGTCAGGCCGATGCCAAATGCCTGGAGCTTGGGATAATCACTGGGTGCAAACCGATGGGGTGTGATGCCGACAGCATGCAAAGCAGGCCAGAACCGATTACCGGGCTTGGCGTAATAGGCCAGCGCCCTGGCGGATGCCCTGGACGGCGCGGTGCCACAAAAAACCAGTTTGAGATTCGGTGCCAGCAGATCAGGCACCAGATACGACGCAGCTTCTTTCAAGTGGCTAGCGCGAGGGCGGGATGGTGACAGGAACAATGGCATCCCGCACCTGCTCCAGTGCGGCAGCATCTTCGATAGTGGTCAAATCACCCGGATCACGCCCTTCACAAATCGATTGGATGGCACGACGCAACAATTTACCGGAGCGGGTTTTAGGTAGCATGGTGACGAAGTACACGCGGGCGGGGCGACCGATCGCGCCAAGCTCATGATCAACTATGGCCATGACAGATTTTTCATGTTGTGCGGCCAGCTCAGGGGTGGCGGTTTTTGCGACATCCTTGACCACTGCAAAGGCAATCGGCACCTGGCCTTTGAGTGGATCAGCCACGCCCACTACCGCAACTTCAGCAATATTGGGATGAGCCTGAATGGCTTCCTCAATTTCACGCGTACCGAGGCGATGTCCTGCCACATTGATCACATCATCAGTGCGACCCATGATGAAATAGTAGCCATCTTGATCGCAGGTCGCAGAGTCGAAGGTGGTGTACACCAGCTCATCTTTAAAACTTCCAAAATAGGTTTTAACAAAGCGTGCATCATCGCCCCAAATGGTGCTCATACAGCCAGGCGGGAGCGGTGGCACGATGCACAGCACGCCCTTTTCACCGGACGCGACCGGTTGGCCCGTTTCTTCCTGCTTGAGTTTCATTTTATAGCCATAGCTTGCAAAACTTGGCGAGCCGAGCTTGCGCGGGGTTTCTTCAATACCCGGCTCCGCCGACAAAATCGGCCAACCCGTTTCGGTCTGCCAGTAGTTATCAATCACCTTCACACCATTCACACCCAGACCTTTTTCGATCCAGTCACTGGTGGGCTGGTCCAGCGGCTCACCCGCCAAGAACAAATAGCGCAGGCTACTGGTGTTATATCGGGTGAGATACGCAGGATCCTGTTTTTTGAGAACCCGCACGGCGGTGGGCGAAGAGAACATGACTGAGACTTTGTAGTCTTCGACAATTTTCCACCAGATACCCGCATCAGGACGTATTGGCAGCCCGTCATACATGATGGTGGTAGAACCGTTAATTAACGGTGCGTAAATAATATACGAGTGCCCTACCACCCAGCCAATATCGGACGTGCAAAAAAATGTTTCGCCTGGTTTCGTGGCGAAAATATTCGGCATGGAAGCCGCCAGCGCAACCGCATAGCCACCGGTATCGCGCTGCACTCCTTTGGGTTTACCGGTGGTGCCGCTGGTGTAAAGAATATAGCTGGGATGGCTCGATTCAACCCACTCACAAGGAACCACTTCACCGTGATGCCGGTGGCATAGCGCGACATAATCCATATCGCGGCCGGGTGTGTATTGAATCGCTTTATCAAGTCCGCGATTAACGATCACCACATGTTTGGGCGGATATTGCGCCAGTTTAATCGCTTCATCGGTCAGCGGTTTGAGCGGAATTACTTTACCCATACGCGAACCGGCGTCAGCCGTGATCATCACTTTGGGCCGCGCATCATCAATACGGGTGGCGAGTGAGGCTGCGGCAAAACCGCCAAATACCACCGAGTGAATCGCGCCAATGCGTACCGTTGCCAGCATCGCAAACACCGCTTCGGGAATCATCGGCATATAGATCAGGACGCGATCGCCTTTGCCGACACCGACCGCTTTAAGGATCGCGGCAAAGCGATTGACCTCATCAAATAATTGCCGGTAGGTGAAGGCACGCTGCTGCTCAACCTCGGACGATATCCAGATCAGGGCGTTTTGTTCAGCGCGGGTAACGAGGTGACGATCAATTGCGTTGTAGCAAAGATTGGTTTCACCACCGACAAACCATTTAGCGAACGGTGGCCTGGAAAAATCACAGACTTGTGTGAACGGTTTTACCCAGTCAATCCGGGCGGCTTCTGCCGTCCAAAATGCATCGGGCTGGTTGATGGAGCGTGCGTAAAATTGTTCATAGGAAACACTTCGCGACATCATTTCAACCCGTCATTTAAAAAATGCATTTCAGAATAAAACCTGGTTGATGGCATCCAGCAATGCGGTCGATTTTGCGGGTTTGGTCAGGTATCCATTTGCGCCTAATTTCAAGCCTTTGAGAATATCGTCCAGCGCACCCAGGCTGGTCAACATCAGTACCGGCAAATCAGCCAACGTGGGCTGTGCGCGAATGCGGTTGAGAATATCAAAACCGTTGGCGTCCGGCATCAGTACATCCAGAATCACCAGATCGGGCGAGGCTTTCATACCGGTCAGAATATCGGTCCGGTTGGCGGCATGAAAGACGCGGAAATCGTTTGCTTTCAGGATCCGTGTGAGCAACTGTGCGGTAACCTCGTCATCTTCAATTACCAGCACCATCGGTGGTGCCGATAACGGCGGACGTTTGGGCGCCGCTTCGTTAATGCGTACAAAATAACCATTGCTGGTGAGCTTGGACTCGCCAATAACAGCTTCGTCGTTGAGTACAAGTTGCTGCTGCGGCGTGGGTGAAGGCTCGGGTACTGTGACTTGCGGATCCAGTATCTGGGTAAAGTCCAGATCAAAAGGATCGCTTTTAGGCATAGCTGATTTAGTGGACATGATGTTAGTAGGAAATGAGATCACTCAAAAACAAAGCTTAAAAATAACAGGAAATTTATTGTACACCCAGCAAAAACACGTTTACCCTACAGACGTAAAGCGTCCGCTGCATTGACGTAAAGTTGTGGAAAATCATGCATTCACATCCACAACCAAACGCCCACGAATTTTTCCGGCAAGCACGGCGGCGGATTGATCAATGGCTTCAGCCAGTTTAATAGTGGTGGTAATGGCATCCAGCTTGGTACGATCCAGATCAGTCGCCAGCCTCGCCCATGCTTCAAGGCGGGTATCAATTGGCTGATAAACGCTATCCACACCCGCCAACACCACCCCGCGCAAAATAAACGGCATCACCGTGGCCGGAAAATCTGCGCCCTGGGCTAGACCGCAGGCGGCCACCACGCCACGATATTTCGTCTGCGCACAAGCGTTGACCAGGGTATGCGAACCCACCGAATCAACTACACCTGCCCAGCGCTCTTTTTGCAAAGGCTTATTCACGACCGACAGTGCGGCGCGGTCGACGACTTCTTTAGCGCCAAGTATTTTTAAATATTCTGCCTCGTGCATCTTGCCGGTCGAGGCCACGACCTCATAACCCCACGACGACAAAATCGATACAGCAATACTGCCCACCCCACCTGATGCGCCCGTGACTAAAATCTCGCCCTGCCCACGCTTGACCCCGTGCCGTTCCAACGCCAGACAACACAGCATGGCGGTGTACCCCGCTGTGCCGATGGCCATCGCTTGCTGCAGGCTGAATGCGGCGGGTAGACGCACCAGCCAATCGCCTTTTAATTTTGCGTATTGCGCCAGACAGCCCCAATGATTTTCGCCTACCCCAAAGCCGTTCAGAATGACCTGGTCTCCCGGCTGCCACGCGGCATGGCTGCTAGCCTCGACCACACCGGCGCCGTCAATACCGGCCACCATGGGCCATTTACGCACCACCGGCGAGCTATTTGTCATCGCTAATGCATCTTTAAAATTGACGGTTGAGTACGCTATGCGGACAAGGACGTCGCCGTCTTCAGGCAGATGGGCTTGCTCGATCTCGGCCACGCTCGCACTAAAACCTGTAGCCGATTTATTCAGCAGAATACCGTTGAAGCGGGTCATGATCATGGTCATAATGTGGCCTTCGAAAATGAGTGGCGCTGAAGCACCGAGGGATTATCAGCGGATGCATGTTTACGCGAAAAATATTCCCGTGATTGCATTTCGCGCAAGCGTGATGCGGTACGGCCAAATTCGGCCGAGACCATGCTGGTCGCATCCCCGCCTGATGGTCGCGCTGCAGCGGCTACCTTGCTGGCTTTGGCGGCACTGCGATCATCGATAACCAACAGCTCAGGCTCGGTAGCCGCGCTGCAGATCAGTTTCACGCGTTGATCATAAAACACATCAACCAGCCAGGTAAAACGCCTCACCACATCCGCGCGGTTTTTGGCATGCAGTTGGGGAATACCGGAAATCAATACGGTGTGGTACTGGCTGGCAATCGCCAAGTAATCCATTTGTGAATGCGCCTTAACGCATAGCTCGTCGAAACTAAACCACACCACACCTTTGGCGCGGCGAATATAGGTAACCTCGCGATTGCTGATCAGGATGGTGCCATTGGCTTTATAGCTCGCTCTCGACATCGCCTCAAAGGCCCGCGCCAGTGCTTGTTCTGCGGCGGCGGTAAGCGGGGTGTGATAGACCGGCGTGGATTCCAGAATGCGACGCCGGTGATCACGACTGCCACCGATTTCAATCACTTCCAATTCACGTTTAAGGATTTCAATCGCCGGTAAAAAACGCGCGCGCTGCAAACCATTCGGATACAAATCATCCGGCTGATAATTCGAGGTCAACACCAGCACCACGCCTTTGTCAGTCAGCAGCTCCAGCAAGCGGCCCAGGATCATCGCGTCAGCAATATCGCTCACATGAAATTCATCAAAGCAAAGCAGCCGTAATTGACGCGCAATGGTGTCCGAGATCGCATCCAGCGGATCGGTTTCACCGGCATGCGCTTGCAGTGCTGCGTGCAGCTCCTGCATGAATTCATGAAAATGCACACGACGTTTTCGCTTCAGGGTGCAGACGTTATAAAACGCATCCATCATCAGTGATTTACCACGTCCCACCGAACCCCAGATATAAAGTCCGCGCGGTGGTTTTTTGCCCCCACCAAAATTAGTGACTAGCCGGTTCACCGGGCCCTGGCGATATTGGCGATATTTTTCCAGATCACCATGCAGCCGCTCCAGATGCTGCAATACCGCGAGCTGTGCCGGATCGGATTCAAAATCACTCGCCTGCGAAAATTTCCAGTACCACTCGAGCGGGTTCGATGCTTCGATCAACTCAGCGTCATTGGTCTCACCGGAAATATTGGGAAGCACTGCATTCATCGGCGGGGAAAAATAAAAACGTCGGTTAGTAACGGCTGCTTGAAGCTAGGTTAAATACTATAAATGGCGCGGCGTTTGAGGGCTTTATGATTCAACCACCTCACCAATGCTAGACTTTCAGTTACATATTCATCGCACGTTTATCGACCGCCAGTGCGGCTTCGCGCACCACCTCTGACAAGGTTGGATGGCCGTGCACAATGCGCGCAATATCTTCGGCTGCGGCTTTAAATTCCATCGCCACCACCAGCTCCTGAATCAGCTCCGAGGCATGCGCGTGGATGATGTGCGCACCGAGAATACGATCTGTCTTCGCGTCTGCAATAATTTTTACAAAACCGCCGGGCTCGCCCTGCCCCAGCGCGCGACCATTGGCCATAAACGGGAACTGACCTGATTTCGTTGCAACCCCGGCGGCTTTTAACTGCTGCTCAGTCTTGCCCACCCACGCCACTTCTGGTGAGGTATAAATAATCCACGGGATGGTATTCAAATCAATATGCGGCTGCTGACCCGCGATGATCTCGGCCACCGCCATGCCTTCATCCTCGGCTTTATGCGCGAGCATCGGGCCGCGCACCACGTCGCCAATCGCGTAGACATTAGGCAGATTGGTTTTGCAATGATCATCGACTTCGATCATGCCGCGCTCGGTCATCTTCAGGCCAATATTTTCGCCGCCCAATCCATCCGTGTTGGCGATGCGCCCGACTGACACGATCAGCCGATCACATTCCAGCTTTTGCGCGAGCTCTTTATCGTCGGTGTATTCAACCGTGATTCCGGTTTTTTTCTGCGTGACTTTACCAATTTTTACGCCAAGCTTGATATTCATACCCTGCTCTTTGGTGAACGCTTTCCATGCTTCTTTTTGGATTGATTCATCGGTGGGCGCGAGGAATGTCGGCATCGCTTCCAGCACCGTCACTTCTGCGCCCAGCCGACGCCACACGCTGCCCAGCTCCAGGCCCACCACGCCCGCACCGATGACGCCCAGCCGCTTTGGCACCACGCTAAAGGTAAGCGCGCCTTCGTTATCGCAAATATTAATGTTATCCACCGGCATACCGGGCAGATGACGCGCTTTGGAACCGGTGGCGATGATCACATGTTTCGCTTCGATCATTTCTTTAGTATCACCTTTAGCATCTCCATTGGCGACTTCAATCGCATAGGTAGCGCCTGCCGAGACGAAACGCGCAAAGCCTTTTAGCCAGGTAATTTTATTTTTGCGAAATAAAAATTCGATGCCCTTGGTCATCTTGCCGACGATGCTGTCCTTGCGGTTTTGCATCTTGGTGATATCCATTTTTGCGCCGCCGACCGAGATGCCGTGGTCACCAAACTGATGCTCAATTTTTTCATAATTCTCGGATGATTCCAGCAGCGCCTTTGATGGGATACAGCCCACGTTCAAACAGGTGCCCCCCAGCACCATTTCGCCTTTGGGATTTTTCCAGCCTTCAATACAGGCCACACTAAAACCCAACTGCGCCGCGCGAATCGCCGCCATATAGCCGCCGGGGCCAGCGCCGATCACTACTACATCAAATTGTTTGCTCATGATGAAAACCGTTTATAAAAATGAAAAATCAGGACAACCAGACACGGGAAATATGTACGCCCAGCGCTGCACAAAAACCGGCAATCAAGGGCGATGTACCCTTTAATAAAAATGGCGGATTCTTGACCAGTTGCGTAAGCCATAAGGTGAGCGCCACCGCAGTGCCAACGCCGAGCACCACCGCAAAATGCTGGCTGATAAAATGCCCCAGAAACTTGGCCACGAACACGGTCAGAAAACCCGTCAATATGGCACCCAGCAAAAAAAATAAAGCCTGCCTCAACAATATTGCAGGCTTTATTTTTGACTTGGCCATTGGCTGCTTTTAATCGTCAACCAGACGACTTAAATATCCAGCAACAAACGCGCCGGATCTTCCAG
>JAYWCO010000101.1:0-3632 GCA_043780475.1 Burkholderiales bacterium
TAAATCGCAGACGCGCCGTCTTTCAAGATTTCAACGCGTTCAACGGCAGCTAGTGGAATCGAATTCAGATCAACCGAATTGCCTTTTGCGCCGTGAGTAGAAACCCGGCGTCCGTTCAATAGCACCAAGGTGCTGGATGCGCCAAGACCCCGCAGATTGGCACTGGAATTGCCGTTATTGTTGCGATCAGTGGTGCCGAGCTGAATGCCGGTATTGGATGAGAGATTATCCGCACCCGTTCCATTCGCTGAAATTCGGGCTAGCAATTGTTCTGCGCTGGTTATACCTGCGCGGGTGATATCAGCTTTCGTGATGACTTGCAAAACTTGCGCGCTTTCGTCTTGCACGCGTTTGATGCTACTGCCGGTAACGGTAATTCTTTCCACCGATTGTGTTTTATTGTCCGGTGTTTTTAAGGGCTCACCCGGAGCCGCTTGCTGCGCAAGGACAGGACTCGCGATGCAGATGAGTGAGATAACTTGTGCAAGTTTCTTGAGTTTCACGGTGCGTTCTCCCTTTAATGTGGCGTACAGATTTTCAGATAATAAAAACTAGAATCGCGCGTTGGCAGTGCTGATTGCATCGGGTAAAGTCTGGCAGCTGTCATCCATAAATATTGAGCTTTTGTCCAACTTTTGATCAAATCCCAGCAGCAAAAATTTTTGAATCGCCGTGCTTAATACCAATAAACTACTAACCAAGCCACTTTGCTACCACTTTTTTTTAAATGCAATGTCCTTGTCATGAAAATGTGCTTTAACCACGCGCATGCCACACAGAGCCATGTTGCGCTTTTGCAACAAACCATGAATCAGCGGTGTTTCTGCCAGATTGACTCCCCATAACAACCCAAGTTGAGGTGACTATATGTTCCGCCAGATTGTCATAACCAGCTTAATTTTAGGATGTGGTTTGCCGCTGGCTGATGCGCAAACACGGCCATCGTTTTCGCCTGATCATGCCTTACCGCAGAGCGTGGCTAAGGCGCTGCAGGCGGCGAATATCCCGGAGAGCGCGATGAGCGTGGTGGTGACGCGGCTTGCTGACGGTGCCACGGTGGTTAAGCACGGCGCAGATCTAAGCCTGGCGCCTGCCTCCACCATGAAGCTGGTGACGACCTTTATTGGCCTGGAACGGCTGGGCCCAATCTATCGCGGGCGCGCCGAGTTACGCACGCATGCCATGCAAGTGGACGGCGTACTCAAGGGTGACTTGGTGCTGCGTGGATTGGCGGACGCCGATCTTGATTGGGAGGCATTTCAGCGCATGCTGCAAACCTTGCGAGATCAGGGCATTCAGGATATTCAGGGCAATCTGCTGGTGGATCGCCAGCTATTCAAGCCAGCTCGTCTGGATGTTAATGTGCCGCCTTTTGATGAGGCACCGGAATTCCGTTACAACGTCATTCCGGACGCGCTCTTGATTAACATGAATCTGCTACAGTTTGCGCTGGAGTCCGATGCTACCAGCCTTCGCATCCGCGTCACGCCAAGCCTTGAACGGGTAACGGTGGTGTCGAACATGAAACTTATCGACGCCCCTTGCGATAAGTGGGAAGACGGCTGGCTAATTCCCACTCAAATGACAGCTCAGGCTTCAGCCTTGTCCTCTAAGGTCCGCCAGCTAGACGGCGTCATACAGATTCAATTGCAGGGCACCTTCCCCAAAAATTGTGCCATCGCCACGGACATCAATATATTGGATCGCGCGCTTTACACCGACCGCTTGTTTAGATCGCTGTGGGCCAAGCTGGGCGGCACGTATCAGGGCATGACGCGTGAGGAGGTGGTGGCGGCTGATGCGAGCGAGCAGTTGCTGGCGGAGCATCGTTCACGCCCCTTGGCCGAGGTATTACGCGATATCAACAAGCCATCCGACAACACCCTGGCGCGAATGTTGTACCTCACGCTGGGCACACTCAAGCCAGGGTTTGGGCAAAGCAGCGCGACCACGCTGGCGGCATCTGAAGCGGAAGTCCGCGCCTGGTTTGAACGACATGGCATCAGTCATGCTGGTTTAGTCATTGAAAATGGCTCAGGTTTGTCGCGGCTTGAGCGTATCCGCCCATCCCAGCTTGCGGCTCTGTTGATGGCGGCTAGTGACAGCGCATGGGCACCTGAATTTTTGGCGAGTCTGCCGATCGTCGGCATTGACGGCACTATGCACAATCGTTTGCGCGATACGCCCGCTGCGGGATGGGCTCGCATCAAAACCGGCACTTTAAAAGATGTCGCGGGGATAGCGGGGTATGTGCCCGATGCAACAGGGCAGCTATGCGTAGTCGTCGCGATCCTCAATCACCCTCGTGCCAGTAGTTCAGTAGGGCGGCCGATTATGGATGCGATGATTGATTGGGTAGCACGCACGGATACCCGACGTGATCGGGCCCACGATGCTGCCGACAACTGGTTCATTGAACAAATGAAAATGTAGGCGGTTGAGATGGATATGAGATGAGCGTGAGATGACTGCGCCGCTGATTGCCAGCGTCGCCCCGACGCTGCGCAAACATCCTAAAGAATGCGCGTGTATTCGTTACGCACCAGATCGCGGTCACCGCAATCAAAATGCCACCACTCGCTGCTGATGCCAACAAATCCGCCATGCCGCATCGCATCACGCAGCAGCTGGCGATGACTGATTTGTTGCGCCGTAATCTCATTTTTTGCGAGCAACGCGGCTTCTTTGGCAGGGTGGGATCGCTCGCTTAAATCATCAAACGGTGTACCCATATCCAGCTCATGGCCTGCTTGATCAACCAATGTAATATCAACCGCCATACCAAATGAGTGAATGGAGCCGCGTACCGGATTGGCTAAGTACATTAAAAGATCAGTGCCCTGAAGCGCCGCCCATAGCGCTTCCTGAACGCGCTGTGGGCGCAGCGCATCCAGCACCCTCAGTGATACATCGCCGCGCTCCTGTTTGAGCCAGGCGACCGCGCGTTCCAGGCTCTGCGCCGCATGCTGATGCAACCACGCACAATCAACTGGCGCATAGAGATTACGCCCGACAAAATTATGCGGGCTGGCATAGCGTAAATCGACGCTGATATCGGCAATGCTGGCCAAGCGCATGAAATCAGGGTGCGTGGCAATCGATTCGATGGCTAAAGTATTATTCATCGTGGTTATGGTGGCTATGTGATTATGACCGCGTGGTTAGTTTTGCAATTGGCCATGTTGTTTGATAACATTTGATGTTGTATCAGTGAGCATATCCGACTAGATTTGAATGTTCGATAGCTGAAAAGTTGGTGCAGCATAGTTGGAATGTTATTCAAATATACCCTCCAAAGGGGAGTAGCTAAAGGGAATTTTTCCCGGTGCGGAAGTCGTCAATACGGGTTTTTTGATTGTCGTTTATTTTGATCAAATGACCCCGGCCCCGCGCGCAGACTGGATTATCCAATCCTCCGTATTTGTCTGTAAGCGAGACCTTTGCCATCGTTGTTGGCAAAGGCTCGTCTACCGTATGCAGACCTAAAAGCCTCCGACTGCAACATGGTCTGAGGCTTTTTCATTTAAGGAGAGAAATATCGTGTTCGAAACGATCGGTAATACCTGGATGTGGATAGGGTTTGCGATTTTTGTAGTGGTGGCGCTGGCGATTGATCTGCTGGTGCTGGACAA
>JAYWCO010000102.1:0-4427 GCA_043780475.1 Burkholderiales bacterium
CGCATCCGGCGATGTAACAGCCGTGTGGGTTGTCATTGGCGCAGACTGTTGGGGTGTGTATGAAGTAACGGATGAAACGGTCGGTGTAATTTTACTGGCAGCGGTATCGGCGTCCAGCGCCTCGGCGGCTTTACTCACGGCAGAATGAGTGTTGGTAGCAACATCTGCCTGTTCGGCGCTGGTCTGAATCAACTTCGTTTCCGACTCTACATCGCTTGCGTGTTTTTGTACCGTTTGCTCGAACGAACGTGCCGCATCTTGTACTTCCTGCTTGATTTTGGCCAGCTCGGAGCCTTCCATCTCGCGAGCAATATCCGCTTTCACGCCGTTAACGTAGCGCTGCAAACGGCCAAATAAATGTCCCGCCGTCCGCGCCACTTTCGGCAGTCGTTCAGGGCCAAGCACCACCAGTGCTATAGCCCCGATTACGGCGATTTCAGAGAAACTTATATCAAGCATAGCGGTAGATTGAGGGCAATCACAGCATTTACGGCGGTGGTCAGATGGCGTCAGTCAAAGTAAGGTCGCCACTACGACTTTTGCTTATCTTTGACTTCGCCATCAATGGTCTGGCCCGTTTTTTCGGCGGCGAGTTGTTCCGGCTTCTTGTCGGCTTCATCCGTCTTCATGCCGTCTTTAAAACCCTTCACCGCGCCACCTAAATCGCTGCCGATGTTTTTAAGTTTTTTGGTGCCGAATACCAGTAACACGATAACCAACACAATCAACCAATGCCAAATGCTAAAACTTCCCATGAAAATCTCCTATAACAGTGATGGTTCAATTGCGGTACGTTCACGCTTTAGGTGGGGCTGAGTACAAGGTGCAACACAATGCCAGTAACAGCATGATGATAATAGTTTGGATGCGCTGGATCAGCCAAGGTTCCAGCACAAACGCGGTTAAACAGTACAGATCCCTTACGCAGTCGGCGCACCGGTTGCATTCATGGCACGCAATGCATTCGCACCGGGGCGATTTCCAAACACATGAATATGCAAATGATACACGTCTTGACCACCCAGCTTGCCGGTATTGATCGCCGTGCGAAAACCGTCGGTCAGCCCTTGCGCTTTCGCCAGGGTGGGTGCGAGGCTTAACATCCTGCCCAATAGCGCGGCATCTTCCAGGGTGACATCGGCCAGCGTTGGAATAAATTTTTTGGGAATAATCAAAAAATGCACCTCCGCAATCGGGTGAATATCGTGGAATGCAAACAGCTCATCATCTTCATAAATTTTTTTGCACGGGATTTCTCCGCGTAGAATTTTGCCAAAAATAGTGGTGTTTAAAACCGGGCTCATGTGGCAATCCGACTGTTTTTTTCATCAATGCCCGAGGTGCCCTCGCGGCGATCCAGCTCGGCCAGTATCTCGGCCAATGCAATATGTTGATGGCCCAGCATGACGAGGGTGTGAAACAGTAAATCGGCAGTTTCATAAATAGTCGCTTCACGCGAGCCGGACTTGGCGGCAATCACCGTCTCAATCGCCTCCTCACCCATTTTTTTCAAAATCGTGTCTAAGCCCTTGGCGTTCAGCTGGGCCACATAAGACGATTCCGGTACGGCATGTTGGCGTGCGGCGATCATCGCTTCTAGGCGTTGCAGGGTGTTGTTCACGGTATTTTCAATCCGATTTAAAATTTCCGGGCGATGTTAGCACGGGCAACGTAATGACCCAAGTCCCATCCTGTTGCAACCTGAAAAAGCAGCTTGTGCGGCCCGTGTGGCAGGCGATGCCGCCGATTTGTTCGACCGTCAGCAGAATTGTATCGCCATCGCAATCGAGCCTGAGCGCCTGCACATGCTGGATATGGCCGGATGTTTCGCCTTTTTTCCATAATGCCTGGCGGGAGCGCGACCAATAATGCGCGTCACCGGTTGCCAGCGTCAACGCCAGCGATTCACGATTCATCCACGCCATCATCAGCACATCTTTGCTGGCGGCGTCCTGCGCGATCGCCGCGACCAGGCCGTGTTCGTTCCATGTAACGGCGTCCAGCAACATCGCGTTGGAAAAAGTTTCCATCACATGCGCATTTCAATACCGCGCGCCGCCATATGCTGTTTGGCCTTCCTCACCGTAAATTCGCCGAAGTGGAAAATAGAGGCCGCCAACACCGCATCGGCTTTGCCTTGCAGCACCCCGTCGGCCAAATCATCGAGATTGCCCACGCCGCCGGAGGCAATCACCGGCACGCTGACGGCTTCAGCCACGGCTCGCGTCAACGCCAAATCAAAACCGGATTTGGTGCCGTCGCGATCCATGCTGGTGAGTAAGATTTCGCCTGCGCCGCATGCACTCATGCGACGTGCCCAGGCCACCACCTCGAGCCCGGTGGCGGTGCGGCCACCGTGGGTAAATACTTCCCATGCGCCGGGAGTTGTTTGGCGAGCGTCAATCGCCACCACAATCGCCTGCGAGCCAAATTTATCAGCTGCGGCCTGGACCAACTGCGGGTTGGTCACAGCTGAGGTGTTGATGCTGATTTTATCGGCCCCGGCATTGAGCAGGCGGCGTACATCGTTCACTTCACGCACGCCACCGCCCACTGTTAAAGGAATAAAAACCTGCTCGGCCACGCGCTCGATAATATCGAGGATAAGTCCGCGCTGATCCGAGCTGGCGGTGATGTCGAGGAAGGTGATTTCATCGGCCCCTTCATCGTTATATTTTTTCGCGATCTCAACCGGATCGCCGGCATCGCGCAGGTTCAGGAAATTAACGCCCTTGACCACACGGCCCGCGTTGACATCCAGACAGGGAATAATTCTTTTGGCCAGCATGGCAACCTTAATCAATGAACAATGCGACGCCTAGTGGGGATGTTAAAAACTAAGTTTTAGTCCCCGCGTCTACTCCATCCGCCAGCTCACAGGCTTGTTTGAAATCGAGCTTGCCTTCATAAATTGCGCGACCGGTAATCGCGCCCATGATGCCTTCATCTTCCACCGCCATCAGGCGTTTCACATCTTCAATATCATTGAGCCCACCGCTGGCAATCACCGGGATCGTGAGTGCTTTTGCAAGTCTGACGGTGGCTTCAATATTCACGCCGGTCATCATGCCGTCGCGACCAATGTCGGTATACAACACCGCTTCGACGCCGTAGTCCTGAAACCGGACCGCCAGGTCAATGACATCATGACCGGTGAGCTTTGACCAGCCGTCGGTGGCGACTTTGCCGTCTTTCGCATCGAGTGCGACGATGATGTGGCCTGGAAAGGCATCGCAGGCTTCATGCAAAAATCCGGAGATTTTAACCGCCGCGGTGCCGATCACAATATAGGCAACACCATCGTCCAGATAGCGTTCAATTGTATCCAGATCGCGAATGCCCCCACCCAGCTGAATCGGTAATTCACTGCCTACCTCAGCGATGATTTGTTTAACCACGCTTTCATTGCGCGGCTTGCCGGCGAATGCGCCATTGAGATCGACGACATGCAAGCGTCGTGCGCCCATCTCAAGCCATTTGCGCGCGGTACTGGCAGCGTTGTCAGAAAACACAGTGGCCGATGCCATTTCGCCTTTTTCAAGGCGCACGCATTGACCGTCTTTGATATCGATTGCGGGGATGATCAACATCGTCGGGGCAGTAGAGGAGTGGAAGAAAGGGAAATAAAGTAATACAAATAAGTGAGCGCTAATCAAAACCGAAACGAAAACTCAAGGCATCCATTCAAGGAAATTTTTATACAGCATCAAGCCGGCGTGATGACTTTTCTCGGGATGAAATTGGGTCGCAAAAATATGGTCGCGAGCAATCGCGGCGGTGAAGCGTTGGCCATAGTCTGCCACGGCAGTAGTGACTGTGGGGTCGGCAATGAGGTTTCGGGATTCGGCAGGCTCACAGTAATAACTATGCACGAAATAAAAACGCTCTGCATCAGGAATGTTTTTCCATAACAGGTGCGGCGTTGTCTGGATCACTTCGTTCCAGCCCATATGCGGCACTTTCAGCATGGCGTCAGTCGGACAAAAGCGTTTAACTGAACCGGCAAAAATGCCCAAGCCCGGCGTGTTGCCTTCTTCAGAAACATCGAACAACATTTGCATGCCGACACAAATACCAAAAAATGGTTTGGTCGCAGCGCTTGCGCGGACGGCATCTTCCAGCCCGCTCTCGCGTAAATAGCGCATGCAGTCCGGCATCGCGCCCTGGCCTGGAAAAACCACGCGATCAGCGTTGCGCACCTCGTCAGGTGAGCTTGAAATCACCACCGTAAACGGCAGCGCATGCTCGCGCACCACGAACTCAAACGCTTTCGCCACCGAGCGAAGATTGCCCATCCCGTAATCGACTACTGCAATTTTTTGCATAATGATTAATAAAACAAACACTAGCATTAGCGGGCATCTTGAGGCAACAATACTTCGAAATGCCCGTCTTTGCAGGGGTTTGTATTCTGATTAAAACGATCC
>JAYWCO010000103.1:0-1867 GCA_043780475.1 Burkholderiales bacterium
CAAATGCGTCCACATTGGCCTGAGCCCACCAACGCAAAGGCTCCATTACGGCGCGCTGCAATTCATGAAATTGGTAAAGCATTTGCTATCTCCGATGAACAGTAAATTTTTGAGAACACTCCTTCTAACATTGCTTACTATCTACGTTGCAAGCTGGCCCTCAAGCGAATATTACGATATTTATTGCACTGCAACATAAATCATTGATTGATAACCGTCAATATTTGTGGATTCATGTTCCCGTGCTGCGAACAGCGTTGCTAAGGCATGCGCGCTTATTACCTAAGTGCGTGCGGCTAAATTTTGGATTTTTTGCGTTTTGTCCGGGCATTTAGTGCCGCAAGGCGGCATGGCCATAAACCATTTTCTGCTACTCTTAATCGTTTCTGTTTTCGACGCTTTCCGCTGTTTTCTTAAGCCTCGCTGATACCCGCGCTTTATATATGAACGGTTTTCCTAGCCAGTACCCTATTTCGTTGACCCTTTCTTTGTCATCAAACTCTTCGCTTTAGCCAACGGCATACCTTAATTTTTTAATATGAGTTCGACCATGCTTGATCATCAACGCAGCCAAAAAGATACGCCGTCAGATTCCACCCGTAGCGAGTTATATCCGCCTATTGATCGGTACGACCACGGCATGCTCGCGCTGGACAGCATTCACACCATGTACTACGAGCAATCGGGGAACCCGGCGGGAGTGCCCGTGGTATTTCTGCATGGTGGTCCGGGTGCCGGAGCCTCCTCCTCGCACCGGCAATTTTTTGACCCCGCGTTCTATCGCATCGTTATTTTTGACCAGCGCGGCTCAGGGCGCTCCACACCCTTGGGCGAGCTGCGCGACAACACCACGCCGCATATCATCAGCGATATAGAAACACTGCGGGTTCATTTGGGCGTTGAACGGTGGATGGTTTTTGGGGGCTCGTGGGGCTCAACGCTAGCGCTCGCCTATGCGGAGCATCATCCCGCGTGCGTGATGGCGCTCATTCTTCGCGGCATTTTCTTGTGCCGGCAAGCCGAAATTGACTGGTTTTTGTACGGCCTGAAAAGTTTTTTTCCTGAAGCCTGGCGCAAGTTTGTGTCCGTTTTGCCTGAAAGTGAGCACCATAATATTTTGGAGGCGTATTACACGCTGTTATCGAGCCCAGATCCGCTTGTACATCTGCCGGCCGCCCGCGTCTGGAGCACCTATGAGGGCTCATGCTCCGCACTGCTACCGAATCCTGGCATTGTCGCAAATTTTGGTTCAGATCGCGTTGCACTGGGGCTGGCGCGGATCGAGGCGCACTATTTCATGAACGATATTTTTTTGGATGATAATTTTTTACTGACCAACATTGGTCGCATTCGCCATATTCCCACCACGATCGTGCAAGGCCGCTACGATGCCGTTTGCCCGATTGTGTCCGCTGATGATTTATCGCGCGCCTTTCCAGAGGCTGAATATCACATCATCAAGGACGCTGGACATTCAGCATTTGAGCCTGGCACCTGCGCAAAACTGGTACAGACAATGGAACATTTGAAAGTGCGGTTTGGCTCGATTTCTTCCAGCTGAAATTATTGCGCGGATGAAAAAATTTCTCAAAGCAGTACGCCTCGACAATTCGGACGATCAGATCTATCACCAAGGTGGCGCTTGCGATGAGAACGAATGGGTATGTTCGGGTGGTTTTGCGGTGTGCGATCTGGCGGTCAACTACCGATGTGAGCCCCGCTGTTTCTGCGACAGCTCGTTTATCTCAATATCGAGCCGCTCACGCTGCACTATCGCCGAAGTTGTCGAAGTCGACGATGGCGATATCGAAATTTTTAAAGATACGCTGACCCAATATCTGATGTTCGAGTGGAAAGCGCCCAGCTA
>JAYWCO010000104.1:0-1564 GCA_043780475.1 Burkholderiales bacterium
GGGTCAGGCTGAAACAGGGTCAGTGAAACAGGCAAACAGGGTCAGGCTTGCATAATTGCATTATTTAATACGCCTCGAACTTAATCGCCAAGGGCCAGATATTACCACCATGCCCGCGACTCGCAGATCGGGACAAATCAAATCGCCGTTCAGCGCAAACGCTTGAGAAAATCTGGAGATCAAAAATTGCGGGGGAAGTTTACTATTGGGCTAGAGATGCCCTACCGCTCTTCGTCGGGTAGGCAATTCTAATTGCAATCAATGGATTTATTAATGGAGGCTGAGGCCGGAATCGAACCGACGTCAACGGCTTTGCAGGCCGCTGCATGACCACTCTGCCACTCAGCCGGGGAACAAGAGTGAATGGAATCGCCTCATCTTGCGGCTAAGGCGCGAGGCTATCACTTAAAGAATGGAGCGGGAAACGAGACTCGAACTCGCGACCCCGACCTTGGCAAGGTCGTGCTCTACCAACTGAGCTATTCCCGCTTGGGTAAAGAGGTGCACATTTTAATGTGATTCGAATAACTGTCAACAGGTTAAGCGGTGCACTTCAATTTTAAATCAGGCTATTCGCTGCCACCGGGCCGCTCACCGCTGAGCAACGGCCACGCCGAGCGCAAATAAATGAACATCGACCACAGCGTCAGCATTGCGGATAAATACAGCAATCCCACTCCGATATTAACCACCGGGAAGTTCAAGACCGGATGCTGATAGAGCAAGAACAAGATCGAAAAAATCTGCGTGCCGGTTTTTACTTTACCGATCATCGATACGGCGACTTTGGCGCGCGCGCGCAGTTCCGACATCCATTCGCGCAGCGCCGATACCGCGATCTCGCGGCCAACAATCACAGCCGCCGGCACCGCGATCCACACGCCGGGCAAGCCGCTGGGGTTTTCGTTGACGATCATGATCAAGGCCACGGCGACCATGAGCTTGTCGGCGACTGGATCCAAAAAGGCGCCGAAGGCAGACATTTGATTCAGCCGACGGGCGAAGTAGCCGTCCAGCCAGTCGGTCAGCGCAGCGAGCGCAAACACCAGCGTTGCGGCTTCGTTGACCCACGGCACCGGCAGCACGTAGACCACCATAAACACCGGGATCAACACGATGCGGAATAACGTCAAACCGTTGGGTACGTTAAGTATCATGCTGACTCAGTCGGGGTGGAGCACATCGTAAATACGCTGGGCAAGCTCGGTGCTGATGCCGTGCACGCGGGTCAGATCTTCGACCCCGGCACGGGTGAGCTCTTGTAGTCCGCCAAATTGCTTCAATAATAAATGTCGCCGTTTGGCACCTAATCCTTTGATTCCCTCCAGCGTGGACGTGGTGCGCGCTTTGGCGCGGCGCTGGCGATGGCCGGTGATGGCGAACCGGTGCGCTTCGTCACGAATCTGCTGAATTAAAAGCAAGGCAGGAGAATCGGCGGGCAGTATAAGCGGCAGCTCGCGGCCGGACAAGAATAGCGTCTCCATGCCCGGCCTGCGTTCGGCACCTTTGGCGATGCCGATCAAGGTCACGCCTTCAACTTGCAACTCGTTCAGAACCTGCTCGG
>JAYWCO010000105.1:0-3471 GCA_043780475.1 Burkholderiales bacterium
GATGATTTTTTTGGCGATGATCGGAAACACCCCGAGCAACACAAAAGCGCCGATCAAGCCCGGTGACAAAATGCCCTTTAACGAGGTGATTTTGGCAAGCTCGGTGCCCGCATTGACAAACACGACTGTGCCTAAAAACATGCCGAGCTGGCTGACCCAAAAAAACGTCCAGGCTTTCATATTGGTGAGGCCCATCACCACGTTGATCATGAAAAACGGGAACGCAGGCACCAGACGCAGGGTAAATAAATAAAAACCGCCTTCTTTTTCAACCCCGGCGTTAAAGGCTTTCAGCTTGTCGCCGAACTTTGCCTGAAGTGAATCGCGCAATAGAAAGCGCGCCACTAAAAACGCCAGGGTGGCGCCGATGGTTGAAGCAAACGAGACGATGACCATGCCCCACCACAAACCGAAAATAGCCCCCGCCACCAGGGTCATAATAGCCGCACCGGGCAGCGATAGTGCGGTGACACCGATATACGCCGCGAAAAAAATCAGACTGGTTTGTACGGGGTGCGCCGCGTAATAGTCGCTGATGGCGGCTTGCTGCGATTTGAAATAATCAATACTGAAATAGCGGCCCAGATCAAACATAAAAAACGTCGCAATCAGCGCAACGACCAGCAGCAGAACAATAATTTTGCTTTTTTTCATGAGGCTCTCAGTAATACTATTGGATATGATTTCAGTCAGTTCAGTATGAATACATAGCGTAACGCATAAGTCGTTTTTATTGAGTAGAGCTTACGTATTGCTCATCTCAAGCACAAACTGATGGTGCGCGCACCAAGCCCAGCGCGTGAGTCGGCGCATATTGCGGGCCTTGCACGATGCGCTGAAAATAGGATTGATGGGCAGCTGAGCCCGGCGGCCATTTCGCGAGAAATTTTTCGCGAAAACGGCCTTCATCGTAGTGGATCGGGATGGCGTCGATATAGACGTTTTCTATCTGACTGCCGTATTGAGCCACCCCTGCTGGCGCAGGATGAATCGATAAACGCGAAATCAATCCATAGGCAGTATGGGAAAAATTAGGCATGCCTGCCGCGCCGTTATTAATCACCACTCGCGTTTTGCCGGATGCGCTAAATTGCCGAAACGTCGGTAAACAGGTATGGCTGCTGGCAAAGCCGACCAAATTTGCGTCATCACAAATATGGTTCAGCCATGCCACCTGTTGCGGCTCATGCAGACTGTCATGGGCGAATCGCCAGCCCGCTAGTGACTCTGCGTCGCCATGAACAATGCCAAATCGCGCATCACCGACGGCGACGACCAGATGCATGGGTAATGTCGTCAGTTGCGATATCAGCGCCGGGAATTCATGTGCGGTTTTACGCAGCATTTGCATGATCTGATTCGAGCGTGCCACATCGGCATCATCGACATAGTCGGGATAGGCGCAGCCGCAGCCTGCATCATCGTCACTGGCAAGTTCAGTCTCAACATTGCCGCGTAACGCGATGTGCTTGAGCACTTCAGTGTTGATCGCTGTAAACTCTTCGGCATCCGTATCAAACCAATTGAAATCGCCATTAAAAATGAGCGTCGGCGCAATCGTTTCCTGCCCCGCTAAATCCAGAATGACATCAAGTGCAGCACGGTTTCCGTACAGCCCGCCGACCACATAAAGGGTTTCTGCTTGAATATCCGCAGCGCGTTTGAACACCGTGGGTGCGTAACGGTAGCTGAGCGGGCAGGTGCGTCCGGGCATCATGTCAATACTGAACGCATAAACATAACGCTTACTATGCCGCCGCCAACGCGGCCTGGGTCGTGCCGTCAGCATCCAGCGCGCCGCCACAACTGGAGCCTTGGCCCGCCGTGCAACCGTAGCAATGATCTTTCACCACAATGGGCGCGCCCTGTAAATCAGTCGTCATCAAATCACGCAGATGGGTTTTTAATTGCTGCTTATGTTGCAACGGCAGCCCCAACATTTGATTAAAATCGCAGTCGTAAACAAAGCCCTGATAATCCACCGACAACAGAGAACGACACATCACGCTGTCCAGGTTGTGTGCTTGAAATGACGACACCAGTAAATCCATATAGGGCTCGAATTGTCCTTTGGAAATCAGAGTTGAGCCGAAACGCTGGATCGGCATATTAGTAATCGTATAGAGATGATTAAATACGATGCCGAAATTTTCTTTGAGCAGGCGATGATAGTCTGCTTCCAGCGCTTCCTGCGGCGGTGGCAGATTCGGACCCTGCGGATTGAACACCAGGTTCAGCACTAACCCCGTATCGGTTTCACCATAACCCAGCGCGTTCAATTTTCTGAGACCCGCGATGGATTTTTCAAACACACCTTCGCCACGCTGCTTGTCCACATTTTCCTGGCTATAGCAGGGCAGGGACGCACTCACTTCCACCTGCTGAGCCGCTAAAAATGAAGCGAGGTCTTCAAAGCCTGGCTCTTCCAGAATGGTGAGATTACAGCGGTCAATCACCCGTACATTCATCGCCCGTGCAGCCCGCACCAGATCGTAAAAATGTTCATTTAACTCCGGTGCGCCACCGGTCATATCCAGTGTCTTGATTTGGGCTGACTGTATAAATGCAATCACGTCGCCAACAGTTTCCCCCGACATCATCTCCTTGCGATCCGGGCTGGCATTGACATGACAATGAAAGCAGGCTTGATTGCACTTGTAGCCCAGATTCACTTGCAGAGTGTCGAGCGCTTTGCGGCGGAGATGCGGAAAGCCGCGCGATTTCATCAAATGCAGAGTGGCGTGCATGAACAGTTCCTGGTTGTGGCTTTAAGGGTTGGCATCAAGCGGTTGGAATCATGAAAAGTGATTCTTACAGATCATAGAGCGTTTTGTATGGCTTGGGGTGTGGTTTAGATATATGCGTCAAAGCTGGTATCAATACGTTGATGTTGCCAGGCCAGATTCAAAAATGGTCCTGGTTGGAGAGTCGGAAAAATGGCTGATGCCTTACAACCTGTGCAGCTAATACTGCAAGCAAAGCGAAACTTAAGGGCGGGCACAAAGCCGATTACACTGAATGCTCATGCCGCATGCCTTATTGCACATAAAAAACATATTACGTTAAGAACCCAATATGGCTATCGACTCACCTGATATTTCCAAAATTTCTACGCCCAAAATTTCTGACGCCAAAGTTTTCGCCCCTCACGTTCCCGACACCGCCGAACAAGCAGCCAGCCGTGCCGACGTTAAAGAGCGCCGCCTGAATGCAACAGTCGCGGCGACCATCGCCATCCTTGCGAATTTCATGGGTGTTTGTAAAATCAAAGACGACAATATTGTTCAGGGCGTGCAGTAGGCGCAGGCCGACAAGCTTGATCATTAGGCGTATTACCAAGCGCGCACCATACGCCACGATGTGGTCGAAGCCACCGTGGTGCAACTGCGGCTCGCCAAGCTGGGCCGCACCACCGCAGAGCAGGCTGCATATGACGACGCCATTAGCAAATACGAAAAAGTTTCTGCTGAG
>JAYWCO010000106.1:0-1833 GCA_043780475.1 Burkholderiales bacterium
CCAAACTTAAAGCCCGCGTTTTTTCGGTTTTGTTTACGCGTTCACTTAGGCTTAGCTAGCAGGTTTTTTGTTTATTACAAAGTAGTTAACAACAGCGCCGGCGCGATTGCCGGCGTTGTCATTTTGAGCCAGCCAAGCGGCTGGCGGACCTGATCTCATGAGAATTATTTTCGCCGGCACCCCACGCTTTGCTGCCACCGCATTGGCCGCATTGGGGGCGGCTAATCACGATATCATGTTGGTGCTCACTCAGCCAGATCGCCCCGCGGGGCGGGGCATGAGGTTAAAGCCCAGTGAGGTTGCAGCAGAAGCATCCCGGCTTGGTCTGCGGGTTGAAAAGCCGCCAACCTTGAAGGATCCAGCAACGCATACGATGTTGCGTGAGGCAAACGCTGATCTCATGGTGGTAGCCGCCTATGGGCTCATATTGCCCCAGGCGGTACTGGATATTCCGCCCTATGGCTGCCTTAATATTCATGCATCTTTGCTGCCGCGATGGCGCGGTGCGGCGCCCATACAGCGAGCCATTGAAGCAGGTGATGATGCGACTGGCATCAGCATCATGCAAATGGATGCGGGCCTTGATACTGGCCCAGTGCTGCTTGAAAAGCGCATGCCAATTGACCATGGCGTGGATACCAGCGCTATATTATTTGAGAAAATGACGGCGCTTGGCGCCGACAGTATTGTGGAAGTCATTAGCCAGTTGCCGCAATTAAAGTCGCAGGCACAATCGATGATGGGCGTGACTTACGCGCGTAAAATTGAAAAATCAGAAGCCGCTATCGACTGGCGCGAATCAGCGACGGTGCTGGAGCGCCGTATTCGCGCGTTCGACCCTTTCCCCGGTTGTGAGACCCAGTTAGCAGGCGAAACCATCAAAATTTGGCGAGCGGCAGTGATTTCCGCTGAGGCCAGGCAACTGCCAGGCACAATTCTCCAGAGGGATGGCGGATTAATCACCGTCCAGTGTGGTCAGGATGCACTGACGCTAAAGGTTGTACAAAAAGCTGGCGGAAAGCGCCTTGCCGTTGCCGATTTCTTACGTGGCATGGCCAGCAATAGCATTGCCATCACTCATGCAACTCCATTAGGAAGCGTTTCCCTATGATCTCCATCCAAATCGCCAGCGCCCATGTGGTTGGCCAAGTGCTGAGCGGGAAAAATCTTGATCGCGTACTCGAGCAAGCCGCGCAAAAGCAAACGACACCGGCGTCATCAACAGCACCGCCCCGCGTGCCGCAAACCGTGCTGACGCCGAACGAGCGTGCCGCCGTGCACTCCATTTCATTTGACACCTTGCGCCACTACGGGCTGCTGGCGGCCCAGCTCGAGATGTTGCTGACCGCGCCCATGGCTGACCCGCCGGTGCGGCATTTATTGCTAGTTGCGCTGGCGCAGTTACAGTTCTCCAAAGCGAGTGATCACGCCATTGTTGATCACGCTGTTTCAGCCACAGAAGCGATGGGCTATGTGCGCGCTAAACCGCTGGTGAACGCAGTGCTGCGTAACTATTTGCGCACCCCGGATAAATTTGCCCGAGAGCGTTTTAAAGTTGACACGGCCCTCTACGATTTCCCGCGGTGGTGGATTGAACGCCTTAAACGCGAACAACCAGAAGGTTGGCAAAAGGCCCTTTTGTCTTCGCGCGATCATCCGCCCATGTGTTTGCGCGTAAATCAGCGACAAACCAACGTCCAGGACTATCTTGTCAAGCTGGCAGCCGTGGGTATCGCTGCCGTAGATCGCGGCGCAGGCGCAATTGAGCTTATCAAACCGGTGTCGGTGAACGATCTTCCCGGATTTCGCGATGGCTTGGTTTCTGTTCAGGAC
>JAYWCO010000107.1:0-12796 GCA_043780475.1 Burkholderiales bacterium
TATTTTTTTATATTTATCCCACCTGATGGATTCTACGTACCAACCCAAAGAAATCGAAGCTATCGCGCAAGCGCACTGGCAATCGACGAACGCTTATCATGTGACTGAAAACGCGACTGACCCGCACGGTAAACCCAAGCCAAAATTTTACGCCTGCTCCATGCTGCCCTACCCATCCGGCAAGCTGCATATGGGCCATGTACGTAATTACACGATCAATGATGTGATGCTGCGCTATCTGCGCATGAACGGCCACAATGTGTTGATGCCGATGGGCTGGGATGCGTTTGGTATGCCGGCCGAGAATGCGGCGATTGCGAACAAGGTGCCGCCTGCGAAGTGGACACGCGACAATATTGCGGACATGAAAGCGCAAATGCAGCCGCTGGGTTTGGCGTTCGACTGGTCGCGTGAAATCGCCACCTGCGACCCGGACTATTACAAATGGAACCAGTGGCTGTTTTTAAAAATGCTCGAAAAAGGTATCGCGTACCGCAAAACCCAGGTGGTGAACTGGGACCCGGTTGATCAGACGGTACTAGCCAACGAGCAAGTGATTGACGGCAAAGGCTGGCGCTCCGGCGCACCCGTCGAGAAACGTGAAATCCCCGGCTACTACTTGGCTATCACATCCTATGCGGAAGAGCTGCTGGAAGGCGTCAAAACTAGGCTCACCGGCTGGCCTGATCGAGTCCGCACCATGCAGGAAAACTGGATCGGTAAATCAACCGGGGTGCGCTTCGCTTTTCAGCACGAGGTGAAAGACGCTGACGGCAAGCTGGTACAAGACGGCAAATTATTTGTTTTCACCACCCGTGCCGATACGATCATCGGCGTGACGTTTTGCGCGGTCGCGGCGGAGCATCCGCTGGCGACGGTCGCTGCCGTCAACCATCCTGAACTTGCCGCCTTCATTGAGGAATGCAAGCGCGGCGGCGTGGCTGAAGCCGATCTGGCGAACGCTGAGAAGAAAGGCATGGCCACCGGTTTATTTGTCACTCATCCTTTGACGCAGGAAAAACTGCCCGTCTGGATCGGCAACTATGTGTTGATGACCTATGGTGATGGCGCCGTGATGGGGGTGCCCGCGCATGATGAACGCGATTTTGCGTTTGCACAAAAATACGCGCTGCCGATCAAGCAAGTTGTTGATACCGGCAAACCCTATTCCATGGACGCGTGGCAAACCAGCTATGGTGAATATGGCATCTGTATGGATTCAGGCGCCATGGACGGCATGGGTTTTAGCGCCGCCATCGACTATGTTGCCGCGCAATTAAAAGCGGTGGGGGGTGAGAAAAAAATTCAGTACCGCCTGCGCGATTGGGGTATCTCGCGGCAGCGCTATTGGGGCACGCCGATTCCAATCATCAACTGCAATACCTGTGGCCCAGTGCCGGTGCCATACGCCGACTTGCCGGTGAAATTGCCGGAAGATTTAGTGCCGGATGGCTCGGGTAATCCGCTGAAAAAGGATGTGCGATTCCTTAATTGCGCCTGCCCCAGGTGCGGCCAGCCTGCGCAGCGCGAGACCGATACGATGGATACCTTCGTCGATTCCTCGTGGTACTTCATGCGCTATTGCTCGCCCGATGCGGCGCACAGTATGGTGGACGAGCGCAATGATTACTGGATGCCGATGGATCAATATATCGGCGGGATTGAACATGCGGTGCTGCATCTGCTGTACGCACGCTTCTGGACAAAGGTAATGCGTGATTTTGGCTTGGTTAAATTTGATGAGCCGTTCACGAATTTATTCACGCAGGGCATGTTGTCTGCCGAATGTTTTTATCGCGAAGAGGCCAGCGGCAAAAAACGCTGGTACTACCCCGATGAAGTGACGGTTCAGTTTGACGACAAAGGTCGCCCGACCGGCGCTACCTCGGTTGAGGATGGCGCACCGGTCATGCTGGGCGGCATGGAAAAAATGTCGAAGTCGAAAAACAATGTGGTCGAGCCCAAAGATATTATTGCAAAATTCGGCGCCGACACCGCGCGTGCCTATGTGATGTTTGCCGGGCCACCCGATCAAAGTGCAGCATGGTCAGACTCGGGTGCTGAAGGGGTGTTCCGTTTCCTGCGCCGTCTTTACGCTTATGGTCACGCTCACCGCGAAAGCGTGGTGGTGGCCGATACAAAATTTAATGCTGCCGATTTATCGCGCGAATTAAAAACATTTCGTCACAGCATTCATACGATTCTCAAGCAGGCGACCCATGATTATCATCGGCTCCAGTACAACACGGTGGTGTCGGCGGCGATGAAAATGTTGAACACACTGGAGGGCATGAAAATGCCTGCGCCTTCCACCACGGCCTCTGCTTCTGTCAAAAAAGAAGCCATATGCATCCTGATCCGCATGCTGTACCCGGTGGCGCCGCATCTGAATTTTCATTTATGGAATGCGCTGGGGTTTGCCGCTACCGAAGGCGAAATCATGGACGCCGAGTGGCCAAAAGTTGATGAGGCCGCGCTGGTGCAGGATGAAATGCAAATCGTGGTGCAGGTAAATGGCAAGCTGCGTGGCCAGATTACGGTGCCCGCTTCGGCTGGTCGCGAAGCGATCGAACAACTCGCACTCACCGACGCGAGCGTGGCTAAACATACTGACGGCAAGCCGATCAAAAAAGTGATCGTGGTGCCCGGAAAGCTCATCAATGTGGTCATCTGATTATTTGCGTTCCGGGTTTATCGCGGCGGCATTACTGTGCCTCGCCAGTTGCGGCTTTCAATTGCGCGGCTCGTATGAATTACCGTACCAGGGCGTGTTTGTCGCAGCGCCCAGCGCATCCCTGGTGGCGAGCAATATCCGCCGCGAGTTAACCGGCAGCACAACCAAAGTATTGCCGTCAGCAAAGGATGCCGACGCACAATTAAATATTCTGGAAGAACGCCGTGATCGACAAATTCTCTCGCTTTCGGGCGCGGGCCGCGTGCGGGAATACGAGCTGAGAATGGTGGTGCGCTATCAATTGCTTGATGGCCAAGGCGCTAGCGTTATCCCCGTCAGTGAAATCCGGCTCTCGCGTATTTTGGCTTATGACGACAGCAAAATTATTGCCAAACAACAAGAAGAAGCCATGCTGTACACCGATATGGAAAAAGATGCGGTCGGCCAGATTTTACGGCGCATGGTCGCCGTCAAGCCTAATCGTGCGCGCAGTTCTTGACGATCATGCCAACGCTGATACCAACCTGCCACCCTTATGCGCTTAACCGCTGAACAGTTTCTTGAACGTCCGCCGAAGGCGCTGAATCCACTCTATGTGATTCACGGTGCCGAGCCGCTGGCGTCGCTGGAAGCGGCCGATTGTTTGCGTGAAATTGCGCGTAAAACCGGCTATGTTGAGCGTGAAGTATTCAGCGCAGAATCCGGTTTTGACTGGGGCCGTTTAATCGGCGCCAGCAACGCCTTATCGCTGTTTGCCACCCAGCGTTTGATTGAGGTGCGCATGCCTACCGGCAAGCCGGGCAAGGAAGGCTCAGCCGCGATTGAGTCTTACTGCCAGCGTTTGCCCGACGATACCATCACACTTTTTTTATTGCCCGAAATGGATTGGCAGGGCAAACAAACCAAATGGTTTTCTGCACTTGTTGCCGCCGCGAGCATGATTGAAGCGATGCCGATTGATCGTCAGCATTTGCCGCGCTGGCTGGCGCAACGGCTGTCGCGCCAACACCAAAGTGCGAGCGCGAGCGCATTGGCGTTTTTAGCTGATCGAGTGGAAGGCAATCTGCTCGCCGCCCAGCAGGAAATCAAAAAACTGGCCTTGCTCTGTCCGCCCGGTGAAATCTCGTTAAAGGTGCTCGAAGACAACGTGACCAATGTATCGCGCTTCAACCCATTCCAGTTAGTGGCGGCGATGTATGAACAATGCGATGAACAAAGCAATGCGGAGGGGAACGCAGATGCCGGCGTCATTGCCGACGCTGTTGCCAAGGCTAACCCCTCCGCGCGTAAAGCCGCACGTCTCTATCGCATGCTGGATGGCATGAAAGCCGAGGGCGAAGCGCCGCCGCTTATTTTATGGGTGCTCACCAATGAACTCCGTATGCTGATGCGGCTGCGCGGCTTCACCCGAGGCGGTCGTCCGCCGCACCCGGCGAAGGCGCGTGAACTGGAGCGTATCTCGCGCAAACATAGCCAGGCGAGCCTGACCGCGCTCAATCTTCAAGCCGCAAAAGTGGATCGCATGATTAAGGGTCTCGATAACAATGACCCATGGGATGCGTTAGCGCAACTTGCCTGCGGTATTGGCGGGGTGCGCGCGCCGATGTCGACGGCGCGCCGCGCTGCGTAACTCGCCGCCATACAAAGACCCAAAGACCCGAAAATGACCCACACTCCACCTGCCTCCCCTGGAGAAAACCTGAATATCGCGGCAATGATGCACGATGTAGGGCTGCGCGCCAAAGCAAGCGCACGCACTTTGGCCTACGCCAACACAGCACAAAAAAATATGGCGCTGATGGCGATAGCCGATGCCATCATCGCGTCCGCCCCGCAGATACTCACCGCCAATGCGCGCGATATGAGCCGAGCCGCTACCAATGGGCATGATCAAGCCTTTATGGATCGTTTGCTGCTGACTGAAAAAAGCATAGCCGCGATGGCTGATGGCGTGCGCGAAATCGCCGCTTTAGCTGACCCGATTGGTGAAATGTCCGAGCTTAAATTCCGTCCATCCGGCATTCAGGTGGGCAAGATGCGGGTGCCGCTGGGCGTGATCGGCATGATTTATGAATCCCGGCCCAACGTCACCGCGGATGCTGCAGCGCTTTGTCTGAAATCGGGCAATGCCTGCATTTTACGCGGCGGCTCGGAGGCGCTTGAAAGTAATCAGGCGATTCATGCCTGCATCATGCAAGGCTTGCAGGCTGCACAATTACCGGTCGATAGTGTGCAGCTCATCGCCACCACGGATCGTGCTGCTGTCACCGAAATGCTCGGCATGCGCGGCGTGATTGATGTGATCATCCCGCGCGGCGGCAAAAGCCTCACGGCCAAAATTGCCGATGAGGCCAGGGTTCCGGTGATCAAGCATCTTGACGGTGTGTGCCATGTTTATATTGATGATGCGGCGGATGTTGAAAGCGCCATCGCCATCGCAGACAACGCGAAGACCCAGCGCTACTCACCCTGCAACACCATGGAGACCTTGTTAGTGGCCCGATCCGTCGCCCGCGAGACCCTCATACCGATTGCCAAAATCTACGCCGCCAAACAGGTTGAAATGCGCTGCTGCCCCGAAAGCTTCGCCCTGCTTGCCTCTTCAGGCATTGCTCCTCTGACGGAAGCAACCGTCGATGATTGGGCAGCAGAGTATCTGGCGCCGATTGTGGCGATTCGCATCGTGTCTGATCTGGACGAGGCGATGGCACATATTGCGCAGTATGGCTCGCAGCACACCGATGCCATCGTTACCGAAAATCATGCACACGCGATGCGGTTTTTACGCGAAGTTGATTCAGCTTCCGTAATGGTCAATGCCTCAACCCGGTTTGCTGACGGCTTTGAATATGGTCTGGGCGCCGAGATTGGTATTTCCACTGACAAACTCCATGCACGCGGGCCAGTTGGCCTGGAGGGATTGACCTCACAAAAGTGGATTGTGTTTGGCAATGGCCAGATCCGTCGATAGCCAAGCTTGAAATCCATGGTTCTTTTTGGCGGCACGTTTGATCCGGTACATAACGGGCATGTGGCGATTGCTGAAGCGGCGGCGCAGACTTTTAGCCCGGATAAAATGATCGTGCTGCCGGCGGGCAATCCTTACCAGCGGGCAGGCCTGCCGTTCGCCAGCGGCAGTGATCGAGTGGCGATGCTGGTGGCGGGCATGGGGCTCACCTCGACTAAAGTGGTGATTGACCGGCGCGAGCTGAATCGCACCGGGCCTACCTATACCGTGGATACGCTGCAAGAGCTACGCAAAGAATTAGGTGACGAAATGCCGCTGATCTGGCTGATTGGCTCGGATGCCTTTTCAAGGCTCGACACCTGGCATCGCTGGCAGGATTTATTCGAGCTGGCGCATTTTGCGGTGGTGGTGCGGCCGGGTGAAAAGCCGCTTGAAACAACTTTAGGCACAGATCTCGCGACGGCCATACAACATCGCGCCGCAACCGCACCGGAACTCAATCGGCAACCCGCCGGCAGCATCGTTTCGCTGGCGTTGACACCGCCGAAAATTTCATCAACGCAGATTCGTGAGCGGTGCCAAAATGGCGAATCCCTGCGCGGTTTGGTGCCCGCTGCCGTTTGCGACTATATTGAGCACCATAAACTTTATGTAAACCGCCCTTAGTTTTATACCCTGTTTCGTGCTCGACATCGTACCTAACACTAACGACTCACGTCGCCAAACCCACTTTTAGGAGAAACACCCCAAGATGGCTACCCCGAAAACATTAACCGCAATCGTCATCGATGCGCTTGAAGATATTAAAGCCCGCGATATTCAGCTTGTTAACGTCATGAAAATTACTTCGGTCTTTGATTACATCGCGATCGCCAGCGCCGATTCAACACGGCAGACCAAAGCGCTCGCCAACAACGTTATCGAAAAAGTGAAGGAAGCGGGCTTTCATATTATCGGCACCGAAGGTGAAGGCACCGGTGAATGGGTGCTCGTAGATTGCGGTGATATCGTGGTGCACATCATGCAGCCCGCGGTACGCGAATACTACAAGCTGGAAGAACTGTGGCGCGAAGGCAAGATCGAATTCCCCAAGCCGAAAGTAGTTAAAAAAGCCGAGCCTGCGGACATCGTCGTTAAAAAACCTGCTGCTAAAAAGTCTGTTGCTAAAAAGCCTGCGGCCAAAAAGCCCGTAGCAAAAAAGCCAGCAGCAAATAAGCTTGTTACAAAAACACCCGCCGTGAAAAAACCAGTGGCTACAAAGCCGGCGGCGAAACCGCCCGCTGTAAAGAAACCCGTGGCCAAAAAACCAGCGGCAAAAAAACTCGTGGCCAAAAAACCGCCCGCTAAAAAGCCTGCCGCCAAGAAACCCGTTACACGCAAATCAGGCCCGTGAAGCTATCGATTCTTGCGGTCGGCCATAAAATGCCCGCATGGATACAAGCGGGTTTTGATGAATACAGCAAGCGCATGCCGCCCGAGGCACGGATCGATTTGATCGAGTTAAAGCCGGAAGATCGCGCCAGTAAGCGGATGCCTAAAGTATTGGAGCAGGAGGCTGTGCGCATTGAGTCCGCTATTCCAAAAGGAGCTGTGCGCATTGTGCTGGATGAGCGCGGTGTGATGGTAAAAACCACGCAGCTCGCTGACTGGCTGCGCGCCTGGATGGCCAACGGCGTAAGCCCGTGCTTTATGATTGGCAGTGCCGATGGCCTGGCGCCCTCGATCAAGGCCGGTGCTGATAAAACCATGGCACTATCCGGCTGCACCCTGCCGCATGGCATGGTGAGAGTGATGCTGGCAGAGCAGCTTTATCGGGCCTGGTCAATTACGCAGAACCATCCTTATCATCGGGAATAAATCACCGGTGTATATGAAAAAAAATCCCGGGGCATGAATCCAAATGAATCCACTCCACGGCCCATCGAGAATCATCTACCTCGCGTCTAAAAGCCCGCGTCGTCGCGAACTGCTTAAACAAATTGGCGTGCAATATGAATTGCTGATCATGCGTGAGGCGCAGCAGCAGACGCCGCGCGCGGATGGTGCCGCCATTGATGTTGATGAGTCGCCACGCGAAGGCGAGCTGCCGCGCCAATATGTAGAGCGGGTGGTGCGTTTAAAAGCCGATACCGCGCAGCGCATTATGCGTTCCCGCAAACTTTCACCGCGCCCTATTCTGACCGCCGACACCACCGTTGCTATCGGTGAAGAAATTTTAGGTAAGCCGGTGGATGCACACGATGCCACACGCATTTTAAAACGCCTGTCCGGCCAAACCCATCAGGTCATGACCGCCATCGCGGTATCAGCCCACGGAGACACCGACTTCGCGCTTTCGGTCAGCTTTGTGACGTTCGCATCGCTGAGTGATGCAGATATTAAGCGCTATATTGAAACCGGCGAGCCAATGGATAAAGCGGGCGCTTACGGTATCCAGGGCTACGCCGCAAAATTTATCAGCAAAATTTCAGGTAGCTATACCGGGATAATGGGCCTGCCATTATTTGAGACCGCCGAGCTGCTGCGCAAGGCAGGATTTGCAATTTAGGCAACACCTCGGCCCCGCATGTGGCGTTGCCTGATAAATTTACGCGGTGAGCATTGCAGCTTTTTCATGCGGCGGCCAAAGATGCATCAGGTACACTTCATACAATCAAAAAATAAGTGGGGCATGCCTTGAACGAACAAATTTTAATCAATGTCACCCCGCAGGAATCGCGGGTGGCCATCATGGAGCAGGGCGCCGTGCAGGAGCTGCATGTCGAGCGTGGCTCCAATCGCGGCTTGGTCGGCAATGTTTATCTGGGTCGCGTCGGGCGGGTGTTGCCGGGTATGCAATCCGCATTTATCGAGATTGGTCTCACCCGTGCTGCTTTTTTACATGTGGCCGAGGTTTGGTCCGGTAACAAAAGCGCTGAACAAAAGCCGATTGAAAAATTATTGCATGATGGCCAGAGCATCGTCGTGCAAGTCATCAAAGATCCGATTGGCAGCAAAGGTGCGCGGCTTTCCATGCAGATTTCATTTGCCGGGCGTCTGCTGGTGTATTTACCGCAGGATCAGCATATCGGCATTTCGCAGCGTATTGAAGATGAAGCGGAGCGCGAGCATTTAAGAGAAAAAGTGCATGAACTGATGCCGCCTGGCGAAACCGGCGGATTCATTGTACGTACCGTCGCCGAAACCGCCACAGATGAGGAACTGACGGCTGATATCGAGTATTTGATCAAGCTATGGCGCGGCATTCTGGAAAAATCCAAAACGGTCGCGGCGCAGACATTACTCTATCAAGACTTGGATCTCACCTTGAGGGTATTGCGCGATTTGGTCACCAGCGACACCGAGCGCATCATCGTGGATTCCCGTGACACGCACCTTAAACTGCTGCATTTTGCCGAAAACTACACGCGTAAATCATTAGGCGTACTGGAGCATTACACCGGCGAGCGGCCGCTGTTTGATTTGTTCGGCATCGAAGATGAAATTGAGCGCGCCCTGAAGCGCCGGGTTGATCTGAAATCAGGCGGCTACGTCATTATTGATCAAACCGAAGCCCTGACTACGGTCGATGTGAACACGGGCGCTTTTGTCTCGGGCCGCAGCTTTGATGACACTATTTTCAAAACCAATCTTGAAGCAACCCAAGCGATTGCGCGCCAGCTCAGGCTGCGTAATCTGGGCGGCATTATTATTGTTGATTTTATCGATATGGATAATGATGAACACCAGGCTGCGGTGCTAGCCGAATTTAATAAAGCGCTGCTGCATGACCGCACCCGCATCACCGTCAACGGGTTTACGCAACTGGGCCTGGTGGAAATGACCCGAAAGCGCACCCGCGAGAGTCTGGCGCATGTGCTGTGCGAATCATGCCCGACGTGCTCAGGTCGCGGAGAAATTAAAACTGCACAAACCGTCTGTTATGAAGTGCTGCGTGAAATCATGCGCTCGGCGCGCCAATTTGACGCAAAAGAATTTCGTATTTTGGCATCGCAAAGTGTGATCGACCGCTTTCTAGATGAAGAATCTCAAGGCATTACGATGCTGGAAGACTTTATCAAAAAACCGATTTCATTATCAGTCGAAACCTCCTACACCCAGGAGCAGTACGATGTCATTCTGGTGTAGTGCCTGGCAGTAGCGGCAAGACTTTGAGTTAGACCCTGGAGGTCACACCTTTACAGGCACTTCGAACTTCACCGTATCCAGATGCTCCGATTGCGGGGGTAAAGCGGCAAACCGCGTGGTCTGTGCGAAATCGCTATCACTCAACATCGGTGCAACAGGCATGGAAGGTGAAGGCGGCGCAGCAGAAATGATCGATGCGGTCGATGATGGATGATTGGTATCGCCAGACATCGGCTGAGTCCCTGGGGCTGGGCCGACATCACGCACTTTCAGAATTAGTCCGGTGATTAAATTCACCTGACTTTGAATCTTCTTGCGCTCCGCCTCCAGCTTGGACACTTCTTCTTTAATCGCGCCGCTACGTTCATTGATTTTAGCCAGCGATGCCAGCCGTGATTCCAGCTGGGCCTTGTGATCACGAATCTGGGTTTCAAGTGGTAACGGTACGGCAGCCAGCCAGCGCTCGGTATCCGCACGTGCCTCATTAAAAATCTTGCGCGCCTGCTCAACCAGCATGCGCCAGAACCGCCGCACCATAAAATGCTTTGGCGTCATCACCACATTGACCGGGTCTTTGCAAAATTGCTCTGTTTCGTAAACCAGTAACTGCAGCTTGTTGCGTGGCCCTTCAAAATCAAGCGAGGGCATTTCCATGGTGGCGAACTGGAAGCGTTCGTGAAAGGTGTTGTAAACACCTTCCATTAACCGCAGCACATCCTCGCCCGCCAGCGTCACGCTGCTGAACTCGCCGCTAACCCGCTTGATCAATTCACGCATGCCGCGCGTGAGCCCTGGCGTCGTCCATGAATCGCTGATGGCCTGCAAACTCTGCGAGCATAAAATATCCAGTTTGGCCGGATTAAACACATCAATCACCGCGTTACGTTTTTGATTGAAACTGCCACGCTGTACTTTATATTCCGCCAACGCAGCGTTATAACTTTCCTTCTCGGCGCTCACCTTTTGCCACATTTTCATGGTTAGGTCACGGCTTTTGCCGGCGAGCTGGTTGAGCTCGGTAAGCTGGGCCAGGTTTGCCTCAAGTTTCTGTGCGCAGCTCCGATGGCTGGCGATCATCATGGTGCCAATTTCATTGGTTACGGCTTTAGCCAGAATCTGTCGCTTGATCGGAATAATCTTGGCAGCGAGATAGGTTTCCAGTCGCTCAATGCCGGAACGCTCGACCATCTCCGGGTCTTCTTTGATGCGGCCCACCAACGCTTTTTGTGCTGACAGTGCAAACACCTTGTCGCTGGTCAAATTCAATTGCTGGCAAGTGGTTTCAATCATACGATCAATACCGAGCTTGATTTCCGGCGCCGATTTAAGCTCGTCCCACATCAGATCAATCTTGTTTAACACCGCAATCTTGGCGGGCAATGCGGCTTTGACATAACGATCCCAAATTTCCAGATCGCTCTTGGTCACGCCGGTGTCAATGCCCAGTAAAAAAAGCACCGCGTGCGCACTTGGCACGGTTGACAGGGTAAGCTCAGGCTCCAGGCCCAGAGCGTTCAAGCCTGGTGTATCCAGTACCGACAGACCACTGGTGAGCAACGGATGCGGATAGTTAATAATCGCGTAGCGCCACGCGGGCACTTCAACCACATCATCCTCATTCGGGGCCGAGCCCGAATCATCAAACATCGGGATCAGACCCATCATGCGGGCATCGAGTGCATACACGCGCTTGGTGTCAGCGAGCGCTGACATGGCTTGTTTCATTTGTTTGGCGTCATCCACATTCAAGCGAATTTTCGACCATTCCACCGGCATATTTTTGAGCTGCGAAATCGATTCATCGCGGTAGCGGGTTTCGACAGACAGCAGCTTTAGATACGGCTCTTCATTCGGATCATGGAATATTTCTGTGGGACACATGGTGGTGCGGCCCACATCGGACGGCAGCAGCCGTTCTTTGAAGCTGGAAAAAAACAAAGCATTGATCAGCTCTGATTTGCCGCGCGAAAACTCCGCCAAAAACGCGAGCAACATGTGGCCCTTGTTGAGGGTTTCCAGCAAATCATAGAAACGAATGGATTGCTGCACATCAAGCTGATTGGTCTGCTCCAGCCAATCATGATATTCATGCACCGACCGTGATAACGCGGTGCGCCAATCATGGTAGCGGGCGATTTCGGATTCGAATTGAGAGGTCGCGTTCACGGATTTTTTATTACCCTAGCAGGTGAGCAGCTGATAAACCACGGTCTGTCATGAAACAACAGCAAGCCAAAATATAGCCAACTTACAAACCGAACTATACCGCACGCCTAATGAGTATGCTGCGGTGTTATTAGGCAAGCCTTGCAAGGTCGCTTCTAAATTAAAGCAGCAACTGCTTCAGCATGGCCAGCACTTGATATTGCAATAAAGCGATAGGCAACATTAACAACACCTGCAACACGATCAGCAACACCATCGGCGAAAGATCAACACCGCCAACCAACGGCATGATGCGCTGAATCGGGCGCAAAAACACCCGGCATAGCGCATCAAAAAAAGGCCGTATCGGGTGATACGGATTTACCCATGACAATACCGCCTGAACAATGACGACGCCGATCAACAAGTAGAGGGAGAGTTTAAACACCATTAGCAGCGCCAGCGCCGCCAGCACCGGCCAGAACACCGGATTATCGTAGGCTGCTTCATTTCTAAGACCCAACATCATGCCCCACAAAATCATTTCGGCCAGCCATGCGGTGAGAAAAGACGCGCTATCAAGTCCCATCAGTGATGGCACCACGCGGCGCAGGGGCTTCACTATCCAGTCAGTCAATGCCACCGCGAATTGCGCAATCGGGTTGCGGAATGAGGCGCGAAATGCTTGCGCGTAGAAGCGCAGCAACGCCGCCAGAACAAACAGCTCGATGATCGTGGTCAATACATAAATAACGGTCTGCATCAGCATGGCATGCGCTCTTTCGTGCGACTTGTTATAAAAGCATGGCGGTTCATTTTTAGGCTTTTCCCAACTCTTCGCCCAGCTCGCGAGAGCGGGCACAAGCGGCTTTTACGCCATC
>JAYWCO010000108.1:0-3025 GCA_043780475.1 Burkholderiales bacterium
ACCGAGAACGACAATATTCATGTCGCGCTGGATGCCGTCATTAATTTTGTGCACTGCTGCATCTACTCGCCCCACACCTGACTCTTGCGCACAAAGCCCGCCTGTCCGTCGCGGTGGCGCACGGGCAGCCAGCCTTCTGCAGCCGGGCCAGTAACTTCTAAAATCACCGCGCGCTGTGCCTCAAACACAAGGCTGGACGCGGGGTTTGGCATATTTCGAATATCTGCAACCGAAGTATTTACTTGGGTATGTCGTCTGCTGTCAATCACACCTCTTTCGACCCAGCCAATGGTGTTATCAGCATCGCGAATCTTTACCCACTTATCGAGCTTGACAAGTATTTCTACCGGCTGCTGACGCGACAGAATATAAGTTTTTTGCGCCTTGATGGACGGCGCATCGAACACAATTGCGGGCCTGTCACCGATGGATGCGTACTGCCCAATCGCGACAGCAGCTAGGGCGGGTGACGTCGAGGGTTGCGCCCAAAGGTGGCCGCTTACAAAGCAAAATACAAAACAAAACGCCGCCACAAGGGTGGCGGCGTTTTTCATCGTGCTGATGCTCATAGCGGTGTGTTTAGTGAGTAACAGCAGGGGTTGCTGCTTGCTGTGCTTCTTGTTCTTTTTGGGCCTGGAACAAGGCTTCAAAATTCACTGGATTTAATAACACCGGCGGAAAACCTGCGCGCACGATGGCGTCGGATATGGATTCACGCACATACGGGTACAGAATATTCGGATTGCCAATGCCAAGGATAGGTTCCATGTCCTGATTAGGCACATTGCGAATCGCAAAAATGCCGGCTTGACAGCACTCAACCAAAAACATGGTTTTGTCGCCAATTTTTGCGGTAACGGTAACGGTTAGTTCAGTTTGATAGATGCCATCGTCCACGCTTTTTGAGGTGTGATGCAATTGCACATCAACCTGTGGCGCCTCGCGCTCAAGGAAGATTTGCGGCGCATTGGGCACTTCGAGTGAGAGGTCTTTAACGTAAATCTTTTCGATCGCGTAAGTTGGCTGGATTTCGGTGGCGGCTGGTGCTGCGGCTACATCGGTCATTTCAAGTTTCCCTATAAAGTAAAGCGTGTTTCAAATAAAAATTTTTGGATTTTTGCAGCTATTTTAGCCCATCAGCAGCGGGGCAAGCCGACCTGCGCGGTCGAGCGCGGCAAGATCATCAAAGCCGCCGATATGCTGCTCGCCGATGTAAATCTGGGGCACGGTACGACGCCCGGTTTTGGCCATCATTTCATCGCGTTTGGCGGGATCGAGATCAATACGAATTTTATCGATGTCGGTGACGCCTTTCGATTTCAGCAAACGCTCGGCATTGATACAAAAGGGACAAACGGCGGTGGAGTACATCGTAACTTTGGTCATGATGATGCTCACTATTTCCTTTGTTGGTTATTTCTCGACGGGCAAGCTGGCTTGCTGCCAGGCGCCAAAACCACCCTGCAACGCATAGACATCCGTGAACCCGTGCGCTTTCAAAGCCCGGGTAGCCGCCGCCGCGCGCGCGTTAGTTCCGCAGGTGACAATCACGGGCTTATCTTTGAATTTAGCAATTTCATCCATTCGCTTGGTAATCTCGGCGAGCGGAATGTTTTTGGATTTCGGAATGCGGCCATTATTGAATTCGCCGTTATCGCGAATATCAAGAACCAGCGCATTTCCCCCGTTCATCAGGCGAGTTGTTTCCAGGGTGCCGACCTCTTTGCTGCCGCCAACCAGCTTGGCGATCGTCGGCCATAACAGCATGACGCCACTTGCAAAAAATAGGACCACCAGCATGATATTTTGTGAAATAAAATCAGACATGAATATTCAACATTTCAATAGAACACTGCTTGCAGAGTTGGAAGGCTAAATCAGGAAGGTAAATTAAAAGAACCAGGTAAGAACCAGCAATAATGAGCCCAAACTGATTTAGAAATAATGCGGCTAAGCTCGCGCCCAGCACCTTGATCTTTTGCATCAAGCTTGGTCTAGCGGAAAACAAATTATGAAAACCTGATATTTTACCGAGAAAATGCGCTGTCTGTCCCAATTTATTGATTATCGCGTTTATCCTGTCGTGCCTTACCGCTCAAATAGGGGCTAACGGCAGATAATCAAGCGGTGCGATGCGCGAGCCGTATACCTTTTGTCCAACCATCTTGAATACACATGCCCCATGAAAAAACTTGTCTTAATGCGCCACGGTGAAAGCCAATGGAATCTGGAAAACCGGTTTACTGGCTGGGTTGATGTTGATTTGACCGATAAGGGGGTGGGGGAAGCGAAGCTTGCGGGCAAGCTGCTGCGGGATGCGGGGCTTGATTTTGATCTGGCTTATACCTCGCTTTTGACGCGCGCTATTCGAACTTTATGGCTAACGCAGGAAGCGCTGGATCGGCGCTGGATTCCGGTGATCAAACATTGGCGTCTGAATGAGCGCCACTATGGCGCGCTTCAGGGACTTAACAAGGCGGAAACGGCGGCAAAATTTGGTGAAGAGCAGGTGCACATATGGCGCCGCTCCTACGATGTGCCGCCACCAGAGCTGAAGTTAGACGATGAGCGCCACCCGTCTCACGATCTGCGCTATCAGGGTTTGCTGCCAGAAGAATTGCCGCAGACGGAGTGTTTGAAAGATACCGTTCTGCGAGTCGTGCCGTATTGGCAGATGGTCATTGCCCCGCAGATTCGCGCGGGCCGGAACATTATCATTGCCGCGCATGGCAATAGTTTGCGAGCGCTGATCAAACATCTGGATCATGTTTCCGATGGCGATATTGTGGGTCTGAACATTCCAACGGCGGTGCCGCTGGTTTATGAGTTGACTGATGATTTGAAGCCCATCCGCAGCTATTATCTGGGCGATCAAGCGGCCGTAGCGCAGGCGCAAGCGGCGGTGGCCGCACAAGGAAAGGCGAGGCATTGAATACTCGCGGGCATCTGCGGTATTCGGTGTGAAAAACCGTTTCTCACATCGCGTATTTGACCACTATCGGCCGCGGCTGAACTGTTGGAAAGC
>JAYWCO010000109.1:0-7034 GCA_043780475.1 Burkholderiales bacterium
CATGGCAGTAACGGCAAAACGACCTTTGGTAGTGAGTCTCATGTTAAGAACGCAGAAGTAGAAAAAACGCAGATGACAACGTGGAGAAAACCAATATCCGACTAAACAAGTCAAGTATATTAAACCTGAGTAGATTAGTCAACTATATTGGGTATGAAGGGCTACTCTCAAGGGTCTGAACAAGTCGTATGTCACATGCTGGCTGGCAAAACTCTAGCCTGCACCGGCGTTTTTAACCATAAGTGCTCCGAGATGCCCGCCCCGCCTAGGGTTTACTATTTTTAGTCTCCAGCTCCTCAATCCGCTTAATCAGCACCGCAATCGCCGCATCGCTATGATCGGAGCGCCCCGCCAGGGTTTTAAGAATCGCGCTTAGTGGGTCGTTTTCATTGGTCGTGATTGCATAGGCCGAGAACGCCTGCCCTGCGGCACCTTGTTCTACGCCTTCAACAATGCGTGCGGGAATACCAACCATCGTGGCACCGGGCGGCACTTCGCGGACGACCACGGAATTCGAGCCGATTTTGGCACCTGCGCCTACGGTGAACGGGCCGAGGATTTTGGCCCCTGCACCAACGGTGACGCCCGCACCCAAAGTCGGATGACGCTTGCCTTTATCCCACGACACGCCGCCTAAGGTAACGCCGTGATACAGGGTGCAATCATCACCAATTTCGGCGGTTTCACCAATCACAATACCGATCGCATGATCAAAGAAAACCCGGCGCCCCAGCTTCGCACCGGGATGCAGCTCGACGCCGGTGAGCGCGCGGCCAATATTGGAAATAAATCGCGCCAACCATTTGAATCCTCCGCGCCACAGCGGGTTTGAAATCCCGCGGTGCAGCCAGATGGCATGCATACCGGGATAACAGGTGAGCACCTCCCACGCATTTCGGGCGGCGGGGTCACGAGCGTAAACGCTTTGAATATCTTCTTTGAGTCGATCAAACATTTTCTAATCTTAATTTGTTTTTGTGGATGGCTTCGTCGCACTTGCAGATTGAAACGAGGCCAGCAGGCCACGCAGGATCGCCACCTCTTCCGGCTCCAGGCGCGCTCTGGTAAACAATCGCTGCATGCGGGTCATGAATCTTTTAGGTGAGGTGGGGTCGAGGAAGCCGGAATCAATCGCCGCGGTTTCCAGATGCCGCAAAAAATGCTCGATGTCACCCACGCTTGCCACAGGACGCGCCGGATGATCTGCCACCTTAAACATCTCATCGGCTGCGCCCGCTTGCATCATCACCTCATACGCGGCGACCTGGATGGATTGCGACACATTCAGTGATGAGTATGCCGGGTTGGCGGGAATGGTAGCCGCGAGCTGGCATTGCGCAACATCTTCATTGGATAAACACATCGCCTCATTACCAAATACCAGCGCCACACGGCCATCAGGCTCAGCCATCGCTTCAGTCAACGCGATACCTACCGCGTCGCGCAGCGACACAAGCGGGTGTGACAGCTCGCGCCGCCGCGCCGTAAACCCCACTGCAAACCGGGTATCGGCAATCGCCTCAGCCAGCGTGCTGACGATGCGGGCATGCGCCAGCACCTCGGTCGCGCCCGACGCTAACGCAATCGCGTTGGGATGCTCAGTGGCATTTTTTTCCTTCGGATTAACCAGTACCAAATCAGACAGCCCCATCGTCATCATCGCTCGGGCGGCACTGCCGATATTGCCTGGATGCGAGGTTTCCATCATTACGATGCGAACGCGATTTAATATTGAGGCAGACGAGGTCGGGGTGGTCATAGTAAAATACGGGCTCTTATCGTTCTTTGTGAAAATCTGCCATGCATCCAATGCTCAATGTCGCCATCAAGGCGGCTCGCCGCGCCGGCGCGATTATTAACCGCGCCACCGACGACCTCGACAAGCTCACCATTGAGCGTAAGGGCCATAACGATTTTGTCTCTGAGGTGGATCACGCGGCGGAAAACACCATCATCGCCACCATCCGTGAAAGCTATCCCCAGCATAGCATTCTCGCCGAAGAATCTGGCGTTTCCGTGGGCGCAGCGGCGGCAGTGGCGGCAGTTGGGGTGGCTGCCGCAGTTGAATCCGAATATCAATGGATTATTGATCCGCTTGACGGCACCACCAATTTCCTGCATGGCTTCCCGCAATATTGCGTGTCGATTGCGCTCGCCGTCAAAGGTGTGGTCTCGCATGCAGTGATTTTTGATCCTGCCCGCAATGATCTTTTCACCGCCTCACGGGGCGGCGGCGCGTTTTTAAATGAACGCCGGATTCGAGTTTCAAAAGTAATTCACTTAAAAGACGGCCTGATCGGCACCGGCTTTCCCTATAAAGAGTTTGAGAAATTCGATAAATATTTGGGCATGTTTAAAGAAGTCACGCAAAAATCTTCCGGGGTACGCCGCCCCGGTGCCGCCGCGCTGGACTTGGCCTATGTCGCCTGTGGCCGCTTCGACGGCTTCTGGGAAATGGGCCTGAGCCCGTGGGATGTGGCGGCTGGTGGCCTGCTGATTTTAGAGGCCGGTGGCTTGATTACGGACTTCAATGGTGACGGTGATTATTTGCATGGCGGCAGCGTGGTCGCCGGTACGCCGAAATTGTTTCCGCAATTGCTGGCGATTGTGCAGGCGCATAAATAATTACGTTTCTATAGCGGCTGCTTGAACCGCAAACTTAAGCATTAGCGGGCGTCTTGGAGCAAAAACAGCTCAAGATGTTCGCCGATAAAAGAGTTTTCTCTAAGAATAATAGAAAATAATAGAACCGACCTAATTGAAACAGCGTTGATGCAGCACCCAACCCTAAACCGCCACAAACATCGGCAGCTTGATGGCCTTCGCATCAAAACTTGCCGTGGCGCGGCAGCCTTGTCGGCGGTGTTTTGCACCGATCATGCAATCAGCAAAATCGGCTGTGCCGCCCTCCCACAGGAAGAGCGCTTCTTCAAGCGTGCTTTCATCTTCAAAACAAATTTCTGCGGCATCCAGAAGGTTTGACATCACCTCCAGCATTTCAGATTTGCTAAATGCGTAGCGGCTGCGCAGCACCCATTCGAGTTCGAGCAACACCATCAAGCTAACGAATACTTGTTGGCCTTGATCCACTTCGCGTTTGATGAGCTTGCGGACGCGCTCATATTGCGTAGCGTCATCGCGCACGAGGAATCGCACGAGCACATTGGTATCAAGACCCAGCATCGATACAGCAATCGCTTAACGCGACAGCAGCTTGGTCGGCACCCGCTTCCGGCCACGCAACGAACCCCCTAGCGAAAGCAGAGCCTTAGTTTTCACGCGCATGACCACGGTGCCGTTTGATAGCAACGTAAATGTCATCTGATCGCCCGTCTGCAAGCCTAAGCCGTCGCGGATTTCCTTGGGGATAGTGGTCTGGCCTTTGCTGGTGAGGGTAGCAGTAGTCATAAAATGATTCCTTACGTTTTAGTATTTAGTAAGGATACATGGAAATAGCTCATGGTGTCTCAAATGCTGGGGCAGCATTTCAAACTAACGGCGTCGTATATGTTGTGCCCTCTGCTGTTCATACCCGCAACTACGCGATGCCAACCGAGCCGCTACCGGTTAATCGATCGTTAATACGGCGGGCACTACGATTCGGCATATCCAGGACAAGCCAACGCGCGCCATAGTAATGGTAGTTTTTCTCAGGGAGCCCATATGAAAACCTGCATTCGTATTTGTCGCATTCGTTTCGCGCCGCTTGCTATCGCGCTGGCGCTAGCGACGGCTGGCATCGCCAACGCAGACACCATTGATTTGAACAAGGGAATCGTCAAGCAATTGGATAAGGCGGGCAAGCTCAAGACCCTGTACAAAGGGAAGACAGGCCGCGATCTGCCTGCCAACATCGCTGCGAGCGCGATCTATACTGGCCAGGTAGGTGGGACAGGCCTCAGGCTGTCGCTACCCAATGTTATCCCCAGCCACCCGACAGCGGTTGATCAGTTGGACGTGGATAACTGTTATTCCGAGACCTTGGCGCAAGATATTTCTGTCGGCGGCACCACGACGCAAAGTTTCGAGAGCATGGATCAGATCGAGACCGGCCAGAGCCTCACCGTCTCGATGACATACGATTCGCCGTAGGATGTCTCCGCCACCACCAGCACGAGCCTCGACAAGCGCAACATCTCGATGAAGAAACAAGGCGGCAGTGAATCGTCGGAAAAACGTTGGGATTTTCACAACACCATTCCGGTACCGCCCAACAAAGCAGTGACGGTGCAACTGGTGGTGGCAGAGGAAAAACGCTCGGCTATTCCCTACACGGCCAACTTCATTTTGGAAGCCCGGTGAAACTGGTGTACAGCGCCGGGGCCGCTGGCTTTAGCTGGGTAGAGCGTCGCGGTAACACCTTGCCGAGCAATCCCGCGCCATTGAAAATCGGTAAACAGTGGGATTACCCTGTATACGTTTGCCGCGTGAAAAACAGCACATCCATTTACTTCGGCAAAACCCACGGCGATGTCTGCTATTACGGCCTCGACGGCAATGCCGGGGGCTTTGTGCTGCCTGGAGCGCGTACCGATACCTACGAATACTTGGTGGGCGCGCAAGCTGCAGTCGCGTTCGGCGATCCAATGGCGCCGAACACATTTGATGGCGGCCTCGGTGGTGCGGGCACGGGTGGCTCAGGTGGTAGCAGCGGCGGAAACCAGATTTGCGTGGGTGACTATGGCGATGGACTGCTGCTGCCGGGCTTTGTCAACAAGGCTGGTCAGTGCAACGCGCACCTATAAGGTTCTGCTCGACGCAAGGGTCGGCGGGAGGGACGAACGGCGGGATGAAGGGAAGGGCTGCGGGGTGGCAGCGGTGCGATTTTTACAAGGGTGTTCGCCACCGAAAGCTTTAATACCACGCTAGCTCGTAATAGTTTTCGAGGGATCCATTCGTTCGGGCGCTAAATAAAAAAGGGAGCCAGCGGCCCCCTTTTAGTTTGCAGCAAAATTTTGAAGCCGATACTTGCAGGTCTTAACATTCCTGCAAGGTATCCCGCATGATCGACCGATATGCTGTTACTGGCCCATCTTGATAACTTCCGCTTTTTCTGCCTCAAACAGCTTGGTCATGGCGTTGCATTCATCTAGCGTGATGTTCCCGTCTTTTTGATTTGCGGCGCGACGGGCCTTGATCTGCTGTTCCAGTTCCTCATAGCGTTTGTTTTCGGCAGGCGTGATTTTGCGCTCCCTATTTAGCTTTTGGAACATATCATCAATCTCGGTGTTTAGCTTGATATTGCCCGCTCGACACTCTTCAACTCCCGGCGCACGCGTGATCGTGGGTTTGTTACTAGGTCCTTTCACCCAGCCGTCAGGACTATTCAGATTGGCAACTTCGCGATCAAAAATATTCGCCAGTTGCAAATCGGAGTAGATCTGGTAGTTATGTTTACCCGTACCCATGTAGCGAATCACGAAACGGGATACCGCTGTGCCGGAAGAGCTGTAGTCCGTGATCGTATAGTTCGAACCGCTCAACTTTGCACTGACTGTTGTGAGCAGGCACGCGCCTCGGCTCGATCCCGCCTTTGCACTGCCCGCCCCCGCTGGCGTTGCGGCGGGTACGGTGAAGGTGTCTGACCTACAGCCTGAGTATTTGACGGTAACAACCGCCGGGTAGTGCGCGGGATTAAATACCTCGACGTTGTTGTAGGCTTGGGCGCTGCCTGCGGCAAGAAAAGCCGCGCTTGAAACCAAGACTCTGAGGGTAGTATTTTTCATTTGTTCTCCGTTGTTTTAAGAGCGAAACTACTAAGCGGGGGGATGCCACCGTGAAGCCAGCGCCGACTTTCGCGCCAACCCACGAAGATCCCCGCCATCGTTCCGTGTCGTGCCATCTGCACTACCTGTGGGCCATGCTGCTAGCCCGCATCCATGAAGCCTGCCAAAAGGCAATGTCGCATTTGCTTTTTTTTAGTGTTAGTAGAAATGCACGCCAGCGATTTAGCTGTAACAGAGCGGTTTGACAGCGAGCGTCTACTGTTGGCTGGTGCAGAAAATTGTGTGGTACTTTTGGTGGTGTTGAATCCTATTTATTCCTTGTTTCTTAATTCCTGAACTGGGCACATTTCTCAGCAATAGAGTTTGCGCCGCAGTCATTTACTTCAGGCGGTCAGCATCGAGTATGATCCTCGCGCCGCGTTGATAGGTCCAATACGATGTTGCCCAATTCAACAGGACGGCGACGCGATTGCGAAAGCCGATGAGAAAGAACACGTGCGCAGCCAACCAAAACCACCACGCGATGAGGCCAGAGAAATGAAAACCACGCAGGTCCACCACGGCGGCCATGCGGCCAATAGTGGCGAGGTTGCCATAGTCGGCATAACGAAAAGGCATCGGTGGCTTAGCGTGCTTGAGGCGTGATCGAATCAGTTTGGCGACGTATACGCCCATCTGTTTCGCCGCCGGGGCTACGCCCGGCACGGGTTTACCATCCTGCTGCAATGACGCCAAATCACCGATAACAAAAACATCGCTGTGATCTTTAATCGTAAGGTCTGACTCCACCAGCACACGCCCCGCACGATCACGCGTGGCAGGTAGCAGCGCGCCGAGCGTTGACGCGGCCACCCCTGCCGCCCAGAGGATGGTGCGGCTATGAATATGCGCGTCGCCCAGGGCGTATCCGGTTGCGTCAATTTGCGTCACCGCAACGCCGCAGTGCACGTCCACACCGAGGTGGCGAAGATGTTGTTCAGCGCGCGCCGACAGCGACGGCGGAAAGCTCGCCAATACACGCGGGCCAGCTTCGATCAGACGCACCGTGGCACTGCGTGGGTCAATATGGCGAAACTCATTGCTTAAGGTGTGCCGGGCAATCTCTGCCAAGGTGCCTGCCAGCTCGACCCCGGTTGGCCCACCACCGACAACCGCGAAGTGTAACCATTCATCGCGCTCCTCGGTTGTCGCGGCCAGCTCGGCGCGTTCGAAGGCGTAAAGAATGCGCTGGCGAATGTGGAGTGCATCAGCAAGAGTCTTGAGTCCTGGCGCGTGCAGTGCCCAGTCATCATTGCCGAAGTAGGCATG
>JAYWCO010000110.1:0-6262 GCA_043780475.1 Burkholderiales bacterium
TGCCAAACGCACTCGGGCAGACTCTTGAGCTGGCACGCAATGGAACGATGTCAATTCCGGTTGTTCTATTAGTTGCTGCTTTAGTTATAGCCGTCACCATGTTTGTTGTGTTTGTCGAACGTGGGCAGCGAAAAATTCTGGTTAATTACGCCAAACGTCAGGTGGGTAATAAAGTTTATGGTGGGCAATCTTCACACTTGCCATTGAAATTAAATATGGCAGGCGTCATTCCTCCCATTTTTGCCTCATCGATTATTTTATTTCCGGCAACTGTGGCGGGTTGGTTTGGTACCAACGAAAAAATGGTTTGGCTTAAAGATGTTGGCGCGGCATTAGCGCCTGGTCAACCGCTTTATACAATATTGTATGCAGCAGCTATCATTTTCTTTTGTTTCTTTTATACGGCGCTTGTTTTTAACTCGAAAGAAACTGCAGAAAATTTGAAGAAAAGTGGTGCTTTTGTCCCGGGTATTCGCCCGGGTGAACAAACAGCCCGCTATATTGACAAGATTTTGATGCGTTTGACTTTGGTTGGCGCAGCCTACATCACGCTGGTTTGTTTAGTGCCCGAGCTATTACGTAACAGCTTTCCGACTGTGCCATTTTATTTTGGCGGCACATCACTACTGATTATTGTGGTGACGACCATGGATTTTATGGCGCAAATGCAGGCTTACATGATGTCGCACCAATACGATAGCTTATTGAAGAAAGCAAACTTCAAAGGCTCAGGTTTCCCGGTTCGCTGATCAATTGATCAGCAACGGTTCAGGAGAAAAGATTAAGGCATGTCGAAGGAAGAAACGATTCAAATGCAGGGCGAGATTGTTGAAACTCTGCCGAATGCCATGTTTAGAGTAAAGCTGGAAAACGGGCACATAGTGTTGGGCCATATCTCAGGAAAGATGCGCATGCATTACATCCGTATTTTGCCGGGAGATAAAGTTACTGTAGAGCTAACGCCCTACGATTTGACAAAAGCACGCATCACCTTCCGCGCTAAGTAGTTCGGAAATACGAAGGAGCAAAAAATGCGAGTTCAAGCATCAGTAAAAAAAATCTGTCGTCACTGCAAGTTGGTACGGCGTAAAGGCGTGTTGCGCGTGATCTGTAAAGAGCCACGTCATAAGCAGCGCCAAGGCTAACCGGAAAAAAGAAGGTACATCATGGCCCGTATTGCTGGTGTAAATATACCAAATCATCAACATACCGAAATCGCCTTAACCGCGATCTATGGTATTGGTCGTCCCACTGCGCAGAAAATTTGTGAGGCCGCAGGTATTGCGCGCTCAGCAAAGATCAAAGATCTCACTGACAGTGATATGGACAAACTGCGCGAGCAGATTGGCAAGCACACCGTAGAAGGTGACTTGCGTCGCGAAATATCCATGAGCATCAAGCGATTGATGGATTTGGGTTGCTATCGTGGTGGCCGTCACCGCAAGGGGCTGCCAACTCGTGGTCAGCGTACACGCACCAACGCGCGCACCCGTAAAGGTCCGCGCAAGGCCATTCGTCTGGCTAAGTAAGCAGACGAAAACAAGTTTAGAGTGAAGGAATAAGCATGGTTAAACCCACCGCTGCAACACGTGTCCGCAAGAAGATTAAAAAGAATGTGTCGGAAGGCATCGCGCACATTCACGCGTCGTTCAATAACACTATCATTACGATCACCGATCGCCAGGGCAATGCGCTTTCATGGGCAACCTCTGGTGGTGCTGGCTTCAAGGGCTCACGAAAATCCACGCCGTTCGCGGCGCAGATTGCCGCTGAGTCTGCCGGCAAGGCGGCTCAGGAATGCGGCATCAAGAATTTGGAAGTTCGCATTAAAGGCCCAGGCCCAGGTCGTGAATCCGCTGTGCGCGCATTGAACGCGCTCGGTATTAAAATTTTGTCGATCGCTGATGTGACGCCTGTGCCCCATAACGGCTGCCGTCCACCCAAGCGTCGTCGCATGTAATCGCAGGGAGATTCCAAAGTGGCTCGTTATCTTGGTCCTAAATGTAAGCTCTCTCGTCGCGAGGGAACCGATCTTTTCTTGAAGAGCGCACGGCGTCCGCTCGATTCAAAGTGCAAACTTGAATCGCGTCCGGGTCAGCATGGCGCAAAGCAAAACCGCGTGTCCGAATATGGTACGCAGTTGCGTGAAAAGCAAAAAATTCGCCGCATGTATGGCGTGCTCGAACGTCAGTTCCGCACCTATTTCGCAGCGGCCGAACGTCGTAAAGGCGCAACCGGTGAGAACCTGCTGCAGATGCTGGAGTCGCGTCTCGACAACAGCGTTTACCGCATGGGCTTTGGCTCTACTCGTGCAGAAGCCCGCCAGTTAGTCAGCCATTGCGGTGTTTTGGTGAACGGTAAGGCGGTTAATATTCCGTCATATTTGTTGAAGCCTAGTGATGTTGTAACCCTTAAAGAAAAAGCGCAAAAGCAATTGCGTGTAATTGATGCACTAAAGCTTGCCGAAGCGAATGGCTTCCCAAGCTGGGTTGAAGTTGATACGAAAAAATTCATCGGTGTTTTCAAAAGTCTTCCTGACCGCGCTGAGTTTGCAAACGATATTAACGAGCAACTCGTCGTCGAACTTTATTCAAAGTAAGTTGTTTTTCGGGCGCGCCGTGTCATGCATGGTGCGTCTTCACCTTTTATAGAGGCCCTCGTCAATGCAAAGCAATGCTACGACTTTCCTGAAGCCGCGGATCATCGACGTCCAAAACATTTCTCCATCCCACGCCAAAGTGGTTATGGAGCCGTTCGAACGCGGTTACGGCCACACGCTGGGCAATGCCCTGCGTCGTATTTTATTATCTTCAATGCCAGGCTACGCACCGACAGAAGTTAAAATCGTCGGCGTTTTGCATGAGTATTCTACGATCGAAGGCGTGCAAGAGGACGTCGTTGATATTTTGCTGAACCTCAAGGGTTTAGTTATGAAGTTGCATAACCGCAATGAAGTTACGCTGAAGCTGAAAAAAGCCACAGCGGGTGCGGTAACAGGTGCTGACATCGAGCAAACGCACGATGTAGAAATCCTGAATCCCGACCATGTCATTGCGCATTTGACTGCCGGCGGCAAGTTGGATATGCAGATCAAAATCGAAAAAGGTCGTGGTTATGTTGCGGCGACAGCCCGTCGTGCGGATCATGACAATCGCACGATTGGTTCAATCCTGCTTGATGCATCCTACAGCCCGGTTCGTCGCGTATCTTATGCGGTGGAAAGTGCTCGTGTAGAGCAGCGTACCGACCTGGATCGTCTGGTCATGGATATTGAAACCAATGGCGCGATCGAGCCAGAAGAAGCCGTTCGTTACGCCGCACGTGTATTGGTTGATCAGCTATCTGTATTTGCAGATCTGCAGGGCACGCCGATGCAAGCTGAAGAAGCCAAAGCGCCGCAGATTGATCCGATCTTGCTGCAGCCCGTAGATGATTTGGAACTGACAGTTCGTTCCGCGAACTGTCTAAAGGCCGAAAACATTTACTATATTGGCGACTTGATTCAGCGTACCGAAAATGAATTGCTCAAAACACCAAATTTGGGTCGCAAATCGCTTAACGAAATTAAAGAAGTGCTTGCCAGCAAAGGGCTCACGCTAGGCATGCGTCTGGAAAATTGGCCCGTTGCAGGTTTGGCTAAATAGATATTGCCAGCGTATTAAGAGCCTGTAGCAAGTCACATATTTATTAGCAAATTTATTAACCCATAACGATAATAAGGCTGGCCCCATTAAAATTGAGGCAAAGCGGCCAAGATTGAAAAGGAAATAACCATGCGTCATCGTCACGGACTTCGTAAACTTAATAAAACCAGCTCGCATCGCTTGGCGATGCTGCGCAACATGACCAATTCTTTGTTTCAGCACGAGATCATCAAGACCACGTTGCCAAAAGCCAAAGAGCTGCGTCGTGTTGCTGAGCCGCTCATTACTTTGGGCAAAGAGCCGACACTCGCGAACAAGCGCCTCGCCTTCAACCGCATGCGCGATCGCGATATGGTTCTGAAGTTATTTGCCGAATTGGGTCCGCGTTACAAAGAACGCAAAGGTGGTTACCTGCGTATTCTGAAATTTGGTTTTCGTAATGGCGACAATGCACCCATGGCATTGGTTGAATTAGTAGACCGCCCGGAAATTACCGAAGAGCCCAAGACTGAAACCACCGGCGAATAAATTTCGCTGGATGGTTATTCAAGTATTTAAATAAAGCCGGGCATGCCCGGCTTTATTTCGCATGTTGTTTATTTATATTGAGTGATGCCACCGCCATGTCTGCGCTCCTGAATAGTTCCATGCAGTCAAAACTTCCCCATCTTGGCACGACGATCTTTACCGCCATGTCGCAGTTAGCGCAGGAAATGGGTGCAGTAAATTTGGGGCAGGGGTTTCCTGACTTCTCATGCGATCCGCGCTTGATCGCCGCCATGACTGACGCGATGCAGGCGGGCCACAATCAATACTCACCGATGATGGGTGTCGCCGCATTGCGCGAAGCGGTGGTCGAAAAAGTGGCTGCGCTTTATGGACATCAGTATGACCCTGCTCATGAAGTAACTATTACCGCAGGTGCAACCCAAGCTATCCATACAGCATTGACGGCCGTGGTGCATGCCGGTGATGAAGTCATTATTTTTGAACCGGTATTTGATAGCTACGAGCCGGCGATTCGAATGAATGGCGGCATTGCGGTCTATGCAAAATTACGCAGTCCTGATTACCGCCCTGATTGGGCGGAAGTACGTGCGCTGATCACCCCGAAAACACGCGCCATCCTGATCAATAGCCCGCACAATCCAACCGCAACTTTGCTATCGGCAGAAGATATGCGCGAATTGGCAAAGCTGCTACGCGATACCCATATCATTTTGATCAGCGATGAGGTTTACGAGCACATGGTGTTTGATGGCGCCAGGCATGAAAGTATGGCGCGCTACCCTGAGCTGGCCGAGCGCGCGTTTGTGATTTCCTCATTCGGCAAAACCTATCATGTCACCGGCTGGAAAATCGCCTACTGCCTGGCGCCCAAAGCGCTCATGGAGGAGTTTCGCAAAACCCATCAGTTTGTCGTTTTTTCGGTTCACACCCCATCGCAATATGCGATTGCTGCGTACCTGCAACACGCAACTCATCTGACGCTTGCGGCGTTTTATGAAGCGAAGCGCAATTATTTTCTGGCGCGGGTCGCGCCATCAAGATTGCAGTGGCTGCCTAGCCGAGGAACCTATTTTGTAACCGCTCGTTATGCAGGCATCGATGAGTATCGTGGATTCAGCGATGTGGCATTCGCAAACTACCTCACTCGGCAGCATGGCGTAGCCTGTATACCGCTATCCGCCTTTTACCACGATGCATTTGATGAATCTGCTATCAGGTTTTGTTTTGCCAAAAACGAAACGACCCTAGCACTGGCCGCAGAACGCCTGGTGAAAATTTAGCGTGCTTTCTAAATTATCCGATTTCATAATCAATCGCTGCGGCACTCATTATTCAATCAGAATAACCCGATAGTCATTCACATTGGTGCGAGTAGGGCCAGTCACAATCAGTTCGCCCAGCCCCGAGAAGAATCCATACGCGTCATTTTGTGCCAGTGATGTTTTGGCATCCATGTCCTTAATAGTTCCAACACTCCCAACATCGCCCCCCTCAGTTTCGCCCGTTCCTTCCCCGTCCACTGTTGCTCCAAACGCCTTATTCCGCGAGGTGTTCAGAGCATCTGCCGGCATGAATGCGCCGGCGTTATCTTCGCTTCCGTCAATGCCGTCGGTATCACAAGCCAGCGCGGATATACCCGCCAACCCGTCCAACTCAATGGCGAGTGACAATAAGAATTCCGTGCAACGTCCGCCTCGACCGCTATTGCTATCGCGCAGCGTGACCGTGCATTCGCCGCCGGAAATGAGTGCAACCGGCGGCTTAAACGGATGATGATGAGTGCGAATTTGTTTGCAAAGTGCGGCATAAACTTTGGCCACTTCACGCGCTTCGCCGGTCACGCTATCACCTAGAATCATGGGCGTCACACCACGCTGCTGGAAAAACGATGCAGCCATCGACAGGCTTGCATAGGCGGTTGCAATTACCTGGTTGTCCACTCGCGAAAAAATTGCATCGCCCGGTTTAAAGGTCTCGGCAATTTCGCCACGCGCGCCTTTGGAAAGATGACGTGCAATTGAAATCGGCGGCGTAATGCGATATGCATTCAGAATATTCAACGCGTCCTGATAGGTCGAGCTATCAGGCGCGGTCGGGCCGGACGCAAC
>JAYWCO010000111.1:0-1852 GCA_043780475.1 Burkholderiales bacterium
CAGGCGCCGTTGGGTCGGCTTTGGGAAAACGATAAGCCTCTGCTTGCGTATTGGGCATCGTGGCCAGGGGTGGCATCGCGGTAGGTTTGGTCATGAGTCTGATTATAGTGCGCCTGATATTAAAAAATTTTGATGCGCGTTGTCAGCGCATTCGTCTTGAGGCGTTGAGTTCATCCTGAAAACACGGGCTTTCATCCGCTGAAACTCGGTTTTATCACAGCTGTTTTGACATTTGCGCCCGCGATCCTTTAAGGTGCGGTCTGGTTGATTCAATTCCAATGTCCACTGTGAGCCTACTCCCTATGACAAACTATTCAGCGCCCCAAATTTTTATCCTGCCGTTCATGGTGCTTGCTGCACTACAGCTTGCGGCTTGTGGTGATGTAAATCAGCCGATGCCAAACAACAACAGTGATCGCGCCAACGCCCCGATTTTGCCTGCAACATTGGCTACAGCGTTGCTCACAACCTGTCGCATTAAGGGCGTAGAAAGCGAAGTCAAATGCGCCACGCTGAACGTCATCGAAAACCGCGAAACCAAACAAGGCCGCAACATCGGGCTCAATATTGTGGTGTTACCCGCCACGGCGCGGGTTAAAGAAGCCGATCCTATTTTCTTGTTCGCCGGTGGCCCAGGACAGGCCGCAGCAGCACTGGCACCACAAGCGCTGGCCATACTCGGCAGCCTTAACAACAAGCGCGATATTGTGTTGATCGACCAACGCGGCACCGGTAAATCCAACGGGCTTAACTGCAAAATTCCGGAAATGACCGATCCTGCGCTGGGTAATATGGCTGATACCGCGCTACGCGATGCCAGCATTAGAAAAATCCTTTCCGAATGCCGCGATGTGCTCGCCAAAAATGCAGATCTCACGCAATACACGACCACGATCGCGATGGCGGATTATGATGAGGTTCGCGCCGCGCTGGGTTACGACAAAATCAATTTATGGGGCGCTTCATACGGCACCCGTTCATCGATGGAATATTTGCGCCGCTACCCGGCACGGGTGCGCAGCGTGGTGATTGATGGCGTGGCGCCGCCCTCGATGGCGTTACCGGTAGATTTTGCGCAGGACGCGGGCGCGGCCTACCAAAAACTACTTACCGCTTGCGAGCAAGAAACAACTTGCGCTAAAAACTTCCCGAATTTCTCGCGCCAGATAGACGCCGTTCTGGATAAATTGGCTAAAGCACCCCGCAAGGTCATGTTGGCGAATGCATTTTCCGGCATTTCAAGCGAAGTGGCGGTGACGCGAGATATGGTTTTGGCAGCAATTTTTTCAACACTATATGTGCCCGAAATGGCCGCGACATTACCCGCCGCCATGAGCCAGGCCGCAGCAGGTGATTTCGCCATGCTGATGTCGCTCAGCGGTTTATTCAGCGAGATGACCGAGGATCAAAGCGCGTTTGGCATGCGGCTATCGGTGACCTGCGCTGAAGATATTCCACGTTATCAAGCGGCCGTGATCGAACGCGCCGCCGGCATTGCGCCATTCCGCCGATTATTTATTGATGAATTTGCCAAAGCCTGCGAAGTCTGGCCCAAAGGCAAAATGGCCGCAGATTTTGACCAGCCGGTTATATCCGACAAACCGGTGCTGATTTTAAGTGGTGGCCTTGATCCTGTGACGCCCCCTATTCATGGAGATGAAGTGAAAAAAACCCTGACCAATGCCGTTCATTTCATCGCGCCCAATGTGGGCCACGGGGTTTCACATAAAGGATGTGGGCCAAAGCTGGTGAAAAAATTTATCGAAACAGCAAGCATCGCAGGGCTGGATGGTGAATGTTTGAAAAAACTGCCGCGCCCGATGTTCTACGAGCCGCTGCAAGAGAAAAAATC
>JAYWCO010000112.1:0-5346 GCA_043780475.1 Burkholderiales bacterium
GCGCCGATGATCAAGCCATTGCGGCACGAAAAACAGTGCTATCGCCGCCGGGAAAAAATTCTCCGGGCGCTCCCCCATATCAAGCCAGTACAGTCCGCCCCAGGTACCGACCCGCGCGGCCACAAAGCCGATCACACACAGTAGCCCTGCCACCAGCAGCAGCCGCAAATCAAGCGCGTAAGCCAGCAGCAACGCCAACGCGGCCCACGGCAGCAGCGCTTTATCCGAAGGTGTAATATTAAAAATCTGGCCAAGCATGATGATGTTCAGCACAAAACACGCGAACGCCACCAGCGCCGCCAGCTTGGCAAAATAGCCGCTGCTATCTTTGCGATGAATCCAGAACGTGATTAAAAATGTGGCCAACGCCGCCGTGATCAGCGTCATCACCTGCACCGAGGTTGAAAACCAGCCCCAGAATTGGTGGAACAAAAAAAACACACTTGCCGCCAGGGCGGCTGCGCCCAGAAACGAAGCGATGCGCATCCCAAGCGAAAGCTGTCTGGCGTGGGTGTCGCGATCAATATCAAAGTCGCGCGCAAACGCGGCGAGCAGGATCTGGTGAGAAGCGTGGATGGCAGCGCGCTGCGCAGGGTCAAGCTTCAGCACCCTTTCTGCTTCAAGCCGCTGCAGCTCCTGATTAAAAATCTGTATGTCGTCAGTGCGGCGCTGTGCATCAGTGCGATTGGAAGTGGTCATCACGAATTTATGTTTCACTTTATGTTTTGAATATCAACGCGTTATTTACGCATCATAAACTGGGCAGGCCAGATCGGAGGGCTTGAACTAATTAGAAGGATTAAAAGGATTAAAAGCTTTAGGGTTTTTTCTGGCGCGCCGTCTTGCCGATTTTTCCGTGACCCCAATAGGCCCGCCATTAAATTTATTCCCCTAAATTTATCGCGTTACTCTGAACCAAAGCTGTGGTGTCTACGACCTAAGGATAAGACATAACTTGCGCACTGGGCACAGGGCTATTGATCTGCGGAGATACCGATATGTTCAACAATCGTAGCAGCGCCGTCGCGATGATGATGGTTGCCGGGGGCCTTACAGTGGCGGTGCCCGCACTGGTCCACGCAGCAGACACATCGGGCATCAATGCGGATCTGGTTAAAAGCACAGCACGTTGCAATAAAAATAAAATAGGAAATATTGCCACCTGCGTTAAAACTAAAGCAGGCGGTCTTGCTCTCTGCGCCAAGCCCAAAACCGGGGTTATCGTGCCTTGGGTCAAAAATAATGACGCGGTGGTCGCACCGGCTATTTGATAAAAGCGGGAAGGAGATTATTTGATGGCGGAACAGATCTGCTTGTTGCCTGCTGAGCCACCGCAGATTTCTTTGCGGCGGCGGCTCGCCGATATGCGCATGGCCGCCAGTGAGCTTTTCGATATTCTCAATACTTTTACGCGCGAGAAACGGCATCCGGTGAGTGATGTTATCGCCGCCTTGCCTGAGCCATTCACCCATTGGGAACACTGTCCGTCAGGCGATGTGGAAGACGCCAACACCGGTTGCGCCTGGTACTATCACGCGCATGATCCCGCCACGGCGAGCGCGTGGGAAGAGCATGGCCATTTCCATTGTTTTATGTATACCGAGCGTCTTGGCCCCGGCGCGAAACCGATGGCGCTTCCGGATAATTTTGATGATGCGAAAGGCGGTCTGGTTCATCTCGTCGCGATCTCATTCAATACGAGCGGCGCGCCCACACGTCTGTTTGCACCCAACCGATGGGTAACAGGCGAGTGGCTGTACCCGGCGCGCGATCTCATCCCGCTAATAGATCAATTCTCGATCATTGCCGACCCGCGCTTTGGCCTGACCAGCCGCTGGCTGAGCGCGATTTTGCGGCTCTATCATCCACAAATCGTTGCACTGTTATGTGAGCGTGACCGCATACTTGAACAACAGCTCAACGCGCAACTGAAAGTGCAACTCAACGCAAGCCTTGAAAGCATTACTGAAGATCGATCAATAGAAATCATCTCGACATCCTCGATTGATCTTGACGCCAGCCTGCTTGCCATCGACCAGGCTTGGGAGCGTGCACTGGGATCCAGATTCAGCGAAAGGTACTAACCTCGATCTTGAGCCTAACCCTAGACGCGACGAGTTAGTGCGGAAGGTTTATAGACCGGCCTGCTTTATTGATAAATGTCTCAGCGTCCCAGCGCATCAAATAGATCGCCCGCGATACGCTGCCAAATATTCCTGCCGTCGGGGACTCTTATCGACAGGTCCGGCAGCCCCGCTTTCAAATCGGCTAAATTGGATTCCCACATTTCACGCACATCCTCCGGCAAAATTTTCCCGTCTGGCAGGAAACACATACCGTGGTCATCATCAAACACCACCAACCCTAACCCGGCTGCGACCTCAACTGAATAGGCAATTTGCCGCAGGCAGGGCTCGCCTGGCAGCGCAAGACGATACACCGACGTTTTGCATTCAGCCGCACCTTTGCGCGGATCGCTGCCCCAAAATGCGTTTAATCCACCGCTATGATTATGCTGCAACGACCCAGCGTGGTTGAACTTATCAACTTCATAGCGCTGAACGAGCAAGCTTGCTAATTCCGCCAACGTGGCGTGCCAGACATCGTCTGCCGGGGTATTGAGCAAGCTGAGCCGCTCCATAATGTCGAGTGCCTCGTGGTGCGTCGCTGGCAATGCTGCTGGTCTGGCGGGGTCCCAAATGCAGAGATCGTAAGTCGAGGTTTGGGTCATGGCGGCGCTCGCTTTTTAATAAAAAATATTGGGCTTTGCTTAGTATTGAGCTCGAAGCCAATATCAGTCGTCGCGCGGTCTGATGAGGTCCAATGTTTTTAACGCTGACGAAGCCTGGAAAAGGATTGCGCCTATCTTGCCGTTCTAAATTGGAAATTGTTTTTAGAACGACAAACGCCCTATTCCACGGGCTTCTTCAAGCATTTATGCTTGAAGAAGCCCGCCTGGTGGACACTTTAGCTGCTGGCTTAATGTTTCTGGAATGCGCTTTGGCTCCATCACCATCGCCGATAATCGCTACAAAAATCCCATATTGAAATTCGCGAAGCGATTCAAGTTGGGCAGTATGGCGGCTAGATCGACGCTGTTGGTAACACCGAACCAGCGTGCCAGCACCGCAGCATATTCGTCGACTGAAGTGCTTGGCAATAAGCGGCCTTCGCCCACATCATCGGGGCTACCCTTGGCTATATTCGGAAATTTTCCATAAACGCGACCGCCTTTGACCGCGCCGCCGACAATGAAATGATGTCCGCCCCAGCCGTGGTCCGAGCCGTAGCCATTGGATAACATGGCACGGCCAAAATCAGACGCCGTAAAGGTGGTCACGCTATCGGCAATACCGAGCTCAACGGTCGCGTTATAAAACGAGGTCATGGCCGACGATACCTTTGCCAGACAGGCGTCCTGCTGAAACAATAGATCGTCGTGGAAATCAAATCCGCCGAGGCCGACAAAGTAAATTTGGCGTTTGTGCTGCAGTGCATTGCGGCTCGCGATTAAGCGCGCCACCATGCGCAACTGTGCACTCAGCGAGTCGTTGCCAAATGATGTTTGCAATGGCGCGGCATTACCGATGGCGGCGCGAACGGCAACATCCGCGTCAATGGATCGCTTGGCGATTGCAGCATATTGGCCTTCCAGTAAGTGGGTACGTGGCTCGGTCAATACCGCCCGCAATAGGGCGGAGTTGGCACCGTAACGCGCCAAGCCGTTATTCGGGTTCAGACTGCCGATGCTGACCGAGCCATCGGTCGTGAGCTGATACTGGATGACGTTGGCACCCGCCTGAATCAAGTTGTTACCTGCAATCGACATACACATCGATAACGAGCCGGGCGTATTACGGCTCGTGGTCAGATCAGCGACGCGCCCGAGCCAACCGGTTTCAGAAGGCGAGTCCGGAAACCCGGTCTGCCATGCTGACTGCTGATCCGCATGGGAAAACAATTGTGATGGTAATTTCGCCGCACCACTTTCATAGCGGGCCAGGGTAGTGGGCTCAACCAGGGTCGCCACATTGGGCAGAATCGCGCATTTGCCTTGATCAAAAAGGGTTTTGAGTCCGGCTAATTTTGGATGCAAGCCCAACTGCGGACCGACATAGTTGCCGATCTCGCTGGTCAAGGGTGCAATCGGCAACACACTTGATGACGCGAGTGATAGTGACAGGCGATAAGCCGCATAGGCCGAGTAATCCGCCGCGCTGATCGGCACGATGGTATTGCCCTGATCATTACCACCTAACAAAAAAACACATACCAGTGCTTTATAGTCATTCGCCGTTTGCGCAGCGACATCACCGATCATGGCTAGGTTGGCCGCGAACGGCGAACCGGCTGCCGCTGCCATGGCAGCACTGCGTTTTAAAAATTGCCGACGTGCAATATTTTTATGAATAAATGCCATGATTATTTTCCTATTTTTGAACCACAAATTCAGGGCTGGACATGATTAAAATAATCGCCGTCTCAACACGGTGTTCAGCGCCCAGCGAATCAGTGAGCGGGATATTGTTTAGCGCCGCGATCAAGTTAGCGCGCAGAGTGGGGCTCATCTGGCCGTAGAGCAACAGCAGATTAAGTCGATCAGCCAATGCGCCCGGATTGCCGGTGAGCGCCATTTCAGCGGTATGGTCAGCGATCAGCGTGTTGCGATCCTGGTACGGGCCGCGCCACCAATTCGTGTTCATTGCTGCCTGTGATGTGATGAAGTTGGTGTAGCCAGTGAGAGTGGTTTCATGTGTGATCTGAAATTCCGGCGCGACCAGCCCCATATTCAAGATGGGCCCTGGCGGTGCGTAGTCCGGGCGAAACCAGTTGAATACCGAGGGCGAACGCAGCGGGTTCTGACCAATGCCGTCGACCGGGTCTTCCAGATTCCAAATTTGATAAATGCCGCTGGATGATTTCAAATCAAAGGCACGCATATAGTTGGCATAGCGCACGATCGGCTCGCGTAACTTGCCCCAGCTTGCAACGCTCAGCTTGGCCGCATCACGCGCTTCCGGATCCAGCAATACCGCGCGGATCACCGCCTTCATGTCGCCGCGCACGCCGCTGCCGTTGTTGTTAAATGCGCCTGCTACACGGCTGACATAGGCCGGGCTCGGGTTGCTGGTCACCAGCCGTTTGATCAACTGACTGCCGATAAACGGGCCGACGTTCTGATGATTAAACAGGGTGTCCAGCGCTATTTTCATCGAGGCGCGCGCATCGGTATTGGGCGGGATCACCACGCCGTTCAAAATGCGCTTTTCACTACTTGAGTGATAAATTGGATAAGGATCCATGGGTAAATCCCAACGAATTGGCGCATTCCAGCCGGTGTAATCG
>JAYWCO010000113.1:0-6664 GCA_043780475.1 Burkholderiales bacterium
TCGCTGCGTTGCATGGCCTGGCGATAAGCCTCTTTTGAAATGCGTGCGCCTTCATCCAGTGCATGCGCCAGTTGCGGGCTGAGCAGATCACGGTATTCGGCATGCTCCCACGCATAGTGTCGCGCCATTTCGCTAAGCTGAATAAGACGCTGATCCGCTTCGGCATCATCAAAAATAGCGGGCAGCTTTATATCGCGGATCTTCACGCCAGCGGTCGATAATACATCGCTCGCCTCAGCAACCGTGACGCCCATTTCCATATCGGCGTGGTCAAGCAGATGGGTAATGATGTTGATGCGCAGTGAGCGCGAATTTTGGTACGAAGGTGGATTTAAAAATGTAGTGCGTGTCCCCGTCATCGCGGCATACCAAAGCGCTAAATCATCGACCGAGCGTGCGAATACGCCGAGCGTATCGAGGGTGTCGGATTGCAGTTTGACGCCGCCACGGGGGATGAGCCCGAAGCTCGGTTTGAAACCGAACACCCCACAATAAGCGGCCGGGCGTATCACCGAGCCCGAGGTCTGGGTGCCAATCGCAAGCGGTACATGGCCATCGGCAACCGCAGCAGCCGAGCCGCTCGATGAGCCGCCGGGGGTGTGTTCAAGGTTGCGCGGATTGCGGGTGCGGCCAGGGGTGAAGCCGGCTAGTTCGGTGGTGACGGTTTTGCCCAGCGGGATCGCTCCTGCCATTCGCGCCATCGCCACCGAAGCCGCGTCCATACTGGCTCTGTGGGCATCGGCAAAAATCATCGAGCCGTTGCGGGTGGGCATGCCGGCGACATCGATAATATCTTTCACGCCTATGGGTATGCCGTGCAGCAGCCCTTTGCGGGAGGATTTATCGAGGGCCTGCGCTTGGGCGATAGCGGCTTCGCGCCCCAAAAATTGCCAGGCATCAATGGCAGGCTCGCGCTCATCAATTCGGGCAAAGCACTGACGCACCAGCGCTTCGCAGCTTAGTGTGCCGGTTTCGAGTTGCTGGCGGGCTTCGGTGGCGGTCAGAAATTCAGGCAAAACATTCAATCTTTAATCCAGGTTGGGATGGTTGGGAAGGGCGGTCGGGGTGATCGGAATATATAAAAATATGCGCATAGCTATCTCACCACTACTTCATGCCCGGCATCATGCCTTTCATGCCACGCATCATCTTGGCCATGCCGCCACCTTTCATCATTTTCATCATTTTTTGCATTTGCTCAAATTGGCTGATGAGGCGATTTATTTCCTGCACCTGCACCCCCGCACCCGCGGCAATACGACGTTTGCGTGAGGCTTTCAGCAGCTCAGGTTTGCGGCGTTCCTGGGGCGTCATGGAATTGATAATGCCTTCGGTGCGGCGCATCTGCTTTTCCTGCAGGTCAGGCGCCTGATTGGCGGCTTGGGTCAAATGCGCCGGGAGCTTATCCATTAGCGCCGATACGCCACCCATTTTGCGCATTTGCGCGAGCTGGGATTTAAAATCATCGAAATCGAAATCTTTACCCTTCTTGAATTTTTCAGCGAGCTTTTGCGCCTCTGCCATGTCGACATTTTTGTGCGCATCTTCAATCAGCGAAAGCACATCGCCCATGCCTAAAATCCGCGATGCCATCCGATCCGCATAGAACGGTTCGAGCCCATCCATTTTTTCGGAGACGCCGACAAACTTGATCGGTTTGCCGGTCATGTGGCGCACCGACAAGGCCGCACCGCCGCGTGAATCGCCATCCAGCTTGGTGAGTACAATACCGGTCAAGGGCAGCGCTTCATTGAACGCTTTGGCCACGTTCACTGCGTCCTGTCCTTGCATCGCATCGACGGTGAACAAGGTTTCAATCGGATTGATGGCCGCATGCACCGCCTTGATTTCGGCCATCATTGCTTCATCAATGGCCAAGCGGCCCGCCGTATCAACAATCAGCACATCATGAAAATGAATCTTCGCCCACTGCTTGGCGGCGACGGCAATATCGACCGGTTTTTGCGTAATATCGCTCTCAAAAAAATCCACCCCGACTTGTTTCGCCAGAGTGCGTAGCTGCTCAATCGCGGCGGGTCGATACACATCACCGCTCACCAGCAATACTTTCTTTTTATGGCGCTCTTTAAGCAGCTTGGCGAGCTTGCCCGCAGTGGTGGTTTTGCCCGCGCCCTGCAAGCCCGCCATCAAGATAATCGCCGGCGGGGTAGTCGCCAGATTGATTGGCAAGGCATTGAGCTGCGGTGCGGTCGTCGTGGCATCCTGGCCGCCCATCAGCGCGGTAAGCTCGCTATTGACGATGCCAATAAAGGCCTGCCCGGGCGTTAGGCTCTGCAGCACTTCCGCGCCCAATGATTTTTCTTTGATGTTCTGGATGAAATCTTTGACCACCGGTAGGCCGACGTCGGCCTCCAGCAAGGCCATGCGTACTTCGCGTAACGCATCCGCGATGTTTTCTTCGGTCAGCCGCGTTTGGCCGCGTAATTGTTTGACGATGCCGGCAAAGCGATGGGTGAGGTTATCGAGCATAGGGTCTTCATTTCACACACTGGGAGAGCCGAGCTCGCCGAGCGGTATGGTGTAAACTCAAACCGAGTTTGACAATAAAAAATATTAAAGATTATGTTGCTAACAGCTTTTAATTTTATCACCGCTGCTCTATATCTTCTGGCGAGCGTCACGGCGTGGTCGTTTGCCGGGAAGACCAGCTCGGCCCACGCGCAACATCATGCCCACCAGCCCGTTGGCAACAATAGTGACAAGCACGAAGCCAGCGCGTTTAATGCGTTCAAACTGAACGCGGCCAAGCTGTCAAAAATATTGCTGTGGCTTGCCATTATGCTGCATGCCGCAGCGCTCGCCGATGCGCTGGTGCTGGAAGATGGTTTTAATATCGGCTTTTCTCATGCTGTTTCATTGATCGTCTGGCTTAGTATTGTGAGCTATGTGGTGCTGGGTAACGATGCCCGGCTGACGCGGCTGGCCGCGCTTTATCTGGCGCCGTTTGCGGTGGCGGCTGCGCTGCTGCCGACCCTGCTGCCCGCGCAGCGCATTGTCATGTACGGTGGCTGGGCTTTCAAGCTGCATATTGCGGTCGCGATTCTGGCTTACGCATTATTCACCGTGGCGGCCCTGCATGCATTGCTCATGCTGTTTTTGGACAAGCGCTTACACGCGGGCACGATCGACGTGCTGGATAACAATCTGCCACCGCTGCTGGCCATCGAAAAATTATTATTCAGGCTGCTCGGGGTTGCGTTTATTTTATTGACCGCGACCCTGATCAGCGGCGTATTTTTTTCAGAAAGCCTGTTTGGCAAGGCATTTGAAACCACGCATAAAACCGTGTTCGCGGTAATGTCGTGGATTATTTTTGGCGGCCTGCTCGCCGGCCACTGGAAGCTGGGCTGGCGCGGCACAGTGGCGGTGCGCTGGACGCTGATCGGCTTCGCCATGCTGCTGCTGTCGTATGTTGGCAGCAAGTTTGTACTCGAAATTATTCTCAAGCGCTATTGATGGGCTGCGCTGGAGGGTATCGCCGGTGCGGCTGCTTAAAATCAAACTCTAGCACTGGAGAGGCACTTGAGGCATTTTTGGCTCAAAACGCCCGTCAGGCAATGACTTTCATGTTGGCGCTATGACTGACAATATTCCCATTCATTGGCTCATGATCACGCTGGCGGTGCTGCTGGCGTCATCCGGTTTTTTTTCGATGTCAGAAACCTGCATGATGGCGCTCAACCGTTATCGGCTGCGTCATCTCATCAAGCAGGGCAGCCGTGGCGCGCGGCTGGCGGGTGAGCTGCTCAACAAGGTGGATGAAATGCTCTCCTTCATCCTGGCCGGCAATACCGTCATCAATGCCGCGACCACGATTCTGGTGGCCGAAATTTGCCGCCGCTTATTTGGCGAGGGCGAATACGTATTGGCGATTGCAACCGGCGCCGCCTCGATCTGTATTTTAATTTTTGCCGAGATTCTGCCGAAGGTAATTGGCGCACGCTTCGCGGAAAAAATCGCGCTGCTCGCCAGCTATGTGTTAACGCCGCTTATCTGGGTGACCAAGCCCGTGATGTTTTTTGTCAACGTGATCGTACGCGGCATCTTGAAAGTGCTGCGCATCAAGCCTGCGGTCGAGGGCGCGCAGCAATTATCGATGGAAGAATTGCGCACCCTGGTGCTGGAAGGCGGGCAGTTTATTCCGAAGAAACATCAAAATATTTTGATGAATTTATTTGATCTCGAAAACATGACCGTCGATGACACCATGACGCCGCGCTCACTCATCGAGGCGGTCGATATCAACGATAAAATTGAAGATATACGCAGCGCATTATCAACCTCACACCATACCCGCATCGTCGTGTTCGAGGATGATCTGTCCAACGTCATTGGCCTCGTGCATGTGCGCAAGGTGCTTAATGCGTCCCGCAAAGAACCGCTCGACCGCGAGACGCTGCGCGAAATTATGCGCGAGCCGTATTTTATTCCCGAAGGTACGCCACTGCTGCAGCAGCTCACCCATTTTCAGGAGCAGCAGCGGCGGATGGCGCTGGTCGTGGATGAATACGGCGAGATTCAGGGGCTGGTCACGCTGCAGGATATTCTCGAAGAAATCGTCGGTGAATTCACCAGCCAATCGCCCATGAACGTCGGCTTCTACCGCAAGCAGGACGATGGCAGCGTGATGGTCGAAGGCTCGTGCCCGCTGCGAGTGCTGAACCGAAAGCTCGGCTTCAACTTCCCGCTCGACGGCCCCAAAACCATGAACGGTTTATTGATCGAACAAATTGAAGATATTCCCGAACCAGGCGTCTCGGTGACGATCGGCAACTACGAAATTGAAGTTGTGCAGGTACAGGACAAAATGGTAAAAGTGGTGCGAATCGAATTGCCTGCGAAGCAGGGTTTATTGATTTAGGATTGATTATTTCGAAATCCCCATTTTCGGATTTCAACGACCTGCGCAAGACATTTCGGCAGGCCGACTATGTCGAAGGCAAATACGTCTTCAACATAGGCCAACCTTACCGATTGATCCCCGCGATTCACTTCAACACACAGAAAGTATTTATCCGGCATGTGCTGACACATGCAGAATATGATCGCGGCAAATGGAAAATGACATGAATCTATCGCAACGAAAATCGAAGCAAGCAGATATGGCTTTTGGCCAAATGGCGAAGGCATGGACGGCGCTTAACCGTGAAACCAAGATTGGCGTTGTCCGCACTGAGCGCGACTACCGCCAAATGTCGGCGCTTGTCGATAAACTCATCGATGAAATTGGCAGCGATGAAAAGCACGAATTGTCCAGCTTACTGAGCGTGCTAGGCTCGTTGATCGAGCAGTACGAAGAAGATGGCGTTCATATCGGCGACACTGCACCGGCTGATGTTCTACGATACCTGATGGCAGAACACGGTCTTAAACAAGCCGATTTGGCGGCTGAAATTGGCTCTCAGGGCATTGTGAGTGAAGTGTTGAATGGAAAACGCAAATTGAATGCACGACAGGCGAAAGTGCTTGGCGCTCGATTCGGCGTTTCGCCTGCTGTTTTTCTGTAGTGGCGTTCGCTCAGCGCAGAGAGCGCCTGGTATCTGGCCCTAGACTAACCTTGGAGCCTTTAGAGTCTGTTAAGCCTGCGCCCTCGGCCCGGTGACCTCTTGTCCGCGCGCAAAGCGCAAGACCTAGCTTTAAAGCTCCTGCTGAAAAACTAACTACGATACATCCATATTTATTATATGGGCGGCCTTATGAAAATCACAATCGAAGTCGCTGACGCGCTTTTTAAGTCTGCCAAGCAGCTTGCACAACGAAATCAAACCACGTTGCGCGCATTGATTGAGGACGGTTTACGCCGCGTATTGAATGATCCGCCCGTTAAAACCAAGCCCGCTTTTAAGCTCTAGGATGCGAGCGTGCGTGGAAAAGAAATGTTGGTCACAGACCCGCGACGTTGGCAGAAATGGAAGAGGAGCATGTCGGTACACGCGCGCTGAAGCATCTGAAATGATTGTGGTTGATACCAACATTCTCGTTTACGCACGCCGGACTGAATCAGTCTTTCACAATCAAGCTTTTAATCGTCTGCGCTCGCTCGTTGAGGGCGCGAAGCCGTGGGGATTCCGGTGATCTGCCTGCATGAATTTTTAGCGGTGGTGACCAATTAAGGTGTGAGGGAAAGGCAAAGTTTGAAATTTGCGATGCTGTTAAAAACAGATTCGCACACTTTCTCCGGAGCGGCCTGGCCTTGTATTTTGCAAAGCACGAAGCGATGAAGCTGTTTCGCTTTTCCGGGCGGTCATAAATTCAATTTAAAAATTTACGACATTTTAAAATGCCGCAGGTAACTACTATCTCTAGCACTAGCGAGGCGTTTGAAGCATTTTTGCCTGAAACGCCTCGCCAGTGCTAAGGTTTGCTTTGGAAAAACCAAAGCGGCGCCAAATCTACTCGCGCATTAATCACACGCAAACATGCGCTTAATTGGGCGGCAGGATGCCAATATCTGCCGCGTCGCCTTCACCACCGGGCTTGCCGTCATTGCCGTATGAGTAGAGCGAGAAGGGCTGGCCGCCGGCGCCGGGGAGGCTGTATTGATAGGGGTGTTTCCACGGGTCGGTGGGCAGTACATCATCCAGATAGGGGCCGCGCCAGCGTGCGGCGGCGGCGGGGTCGCTGGGTGCTTTGCTGAGGACGA
>JAYWCO010000114.1:0-4248 GCA_043780475.1 Burkholderiales bacterium
CCGAAAAAACCACCCTCTCCGGTGAGCCGCCTGCTGCCAGTACACGTCGTAATTCGCCGCCCGACACAATATCAAAGCCAGCCCCCAGCTCGGCAAACACACTTAAAACTGCGAGATTCGAATTCGCTTTTACGGCGTAGCAAATGAGGTGCGGCTTGCCGTTACGGGTTTTCTTAAGCGCGTTGTCGAGTTGTTGATATGCCGCTGTAAGTGCTGCCCGGGAGTAGACAAAAGTCGGCGTGCCGAAGCTGGCCGCTATTTCCGACAGCGCGACATCTTCCATCCATAAGGCACCAGCGGGGTCTCGATGAACACCGAACACTTCGAGCGCCGCGCTCATTTTGCGGGGCTTTCTTGCGGTAGCGGTTTGCTTGGACTGGCGGGCCCAGCGGCAACGCCGGGCTCAGGCAGTTTCAGTGGCCCACGCTGACCGCAGGCGCTTAATGCGGCGGTTGCGAAGCCAAGCAAAACGATTAGAATTGCTGAAGTGGTTTTAAAATATCTGATTTTGCGCATAGAAAAATAAAGGGTAGGAAAATGAAATCGATGGTATCACGCACATGAGTGCTCCTTTAATGATGGTGGAGAGCGAATTTCAAAAACGGGTTGACGACATTCTGGCGCTTGTCGAGTCGGCAATGGATCACGCCAAGACTGATATTGATGCGGAACTCAACGGCGGCATTCTAACGTTGACATTTGAAAATGGCAGTAAGGTGATCGTGAATCGCCAGACGCCGAATCGTGAGATTTGGGTGGCGGCAAAATCCGGCGGCTTTCATTTTCGCTATAACGCGGCAACCGTTAGTGGCAATCTTTCCACGGCTTCAGGCCATCTTTGGTGCAATACGCGAACCGGTGAACCGCTGGCAGAACTGCTTGCTCGCGTCGTCAGCGAGCAAGCCGGAGAAGTGATCAAGTTCACACTTTAAATTGTCAAGCCAATCGTAAACGTCCTAAAAAGACGGCAGCGTTGATTTAGTATCGACTCAATACTAAAATGGATTGAAAAAAAATGGAGCATGTATAGTAGCGAGTCGAAACAATTATTTAGGTGGAGTCTGCCAAGGCGACGAATTGATGCGCCCTAGCGTCCACCTTAGTTTCCGCTGCAACCTGCCCTCTGCCTTTTGTCCTGCCGCCAGCCAACCGGTTGTATTCGTATGAATCGCTATTTACCTCAATTGAAAATTGCTTCGCATGGATAAAAGCCCGCTAGTAATGCTGGAACTTATCGAGCGGCTTGGCAATTTGATGCGGGCGGAGGCGCGGCGTGTCGGTAGCGACGAACAGTTGCAGCCTGTACATGTCGAAGCGTTAGTCTATCTTTCCAAAGCAAATCGATATTCCAATACGCCGCAGGCACTTGCTGAATATGTCGGCATTACCAAAGGTACGGCCTCACAAAGCCTGCTGCTGCTGGATCGACGCGGGTTAATCGAGCGGTATGAAGATGATCTGGATCGACGAGTGGTACGTTTACGACTTTCGCAGGCGGGCGAGCAGTTTCTTTATGACAGCCAGCCGCAACTGGCCTGGCAACATGCAACCCGGAATATCAGTCCCAACCGCATTCGTAACGCGGTGTCGGCTTTGCGAGAGACCCTGTCCACTTTCCAGGCCGACAACGAAGGCAGCCCATTTGGTAGCTGCGCAAACTGTCAGCACTTTGAACGTCTGTCGGCGCGCGCCTACCGCTGTGGCCTGATGGGTGATAGGCTGTCCGCGCCCGAGACCCGCAAAATCTGCTGGCTGTATGAGCTAAAAGGATCGGCGGCTGATGATGAAGAATAGTGACCGCCAACCCTTGAAAAACTTTATGGCGATGATTCAATCAAACCTGGTCAATACGCGGGATCGTCAAGTGGATTTCGGCGAGCGGACAAACATAAGTGTTTGGTTGCAAGCGGCGGACGTTAGCCTTGTTTGAGCGACGATATAAGTGGTGCAGTTTTAACTTTAACGCCACGCCATACAAAAAATGCCTCCGCTGCTTGCTCGACCAGCATGCCCACTCCATCCGCTGTGCGTGCGCCGGATTGCGCGGCGAGTTGCAAAAACGCGGTCTGAGCTTTGCCGTACATCATGTCGTATGCCAGTGAACCTTGAGCAAAACAGGTCGCGGGCACCAGTGATGCTTGATTGTCTGAGGTATCCGTCATGCTGGCAGACGTCGCATTAATAATAACGTCGAACGCTTGATAGGAAAGTTTATCGACGCTGATTGCCATTACGGTTGAGCCAAAATATTTGCTGGTTGACGTGACCAAGTTGGTGGCAAGAGCTTGCGCCTTTGCATCAGTGCGGTTGGTAATCGTCAATGACGCAGGGCTTTCGTCGAGCAAAGCACCGGCCACGCCATATGCCGCGCCGCCTGCGCCGATTAGTAAGATGCGCGCACCTTGAAGCGCCATGCCCAAGTTTTGGGTGATGTCGCGCGTGAGGCCGATGCCGTCGGTGTTATCACCCAAGATTTCCGTGCTGATTTGCCCATTGTCTAGACGACCAAACCGCAGCACGTTAACCGCGCCGCTGGCTCTTGCACGATCTGTCAGCTGGGTTGCATATTCAAACGCTTCAAATTTGAACGGTAGAGTGACATTGGCACCAAGCGCGCCTTTATGCCGAAATTCATCGACGGCCGCCCGAAACTGATTGATCGGCACCAGCATGCGGCTATAAGAAATATCGTGACCGACCTCACGTGCAAACGCAGCATGAATCAACGGAGATTTTGAATGAGCAATAGGGTTACCGATGACGGCGTACTGGTCTGTCATATTTGTAGGGGTGTCCTCGGAATTGCCACGTGATGAAATATAGAATGGAGCCTAATGGTAACCTCATGCAAACCGCAACACTAAATTTCATCGTCGAATATTGCCGTCACAGCTTGCCATATTTTTTCTGTGCATTTGGAGCATCATTTTTAGGGCCAATTTCTGCTGCGCCATTTTGGTGCAATAGGGAATGCTACGCACCAAACTGGCGCAATTAAAATTTATGCGTTTAAAAAAGTAATTTTGCCTCAACGGCTTAGCGCATATCCGGCTATGGCATGTATTCTGCTAATAGCTGTAATCTCAATGCTCTCACTAACGCTGTAAATGTTGATTTGCGATCTGGCGTCTGATGCTTACGTCTGAAACTCTCGCTAAACACATCCGCTTTCGTTTCCGCTTGTTTAACACCACCCACTTGGAGAAAAAATGGCCATCGCAAAAGTAATGAAAATGGTGAAGGACAGCGAAGTAAAATTCGTTGATTTCCGCTTCACCGACACCAAAGGCAAGGAACAGCACGTTACGGTTCCCGTGAAAGCCTTCAACGAGGAAAAGTTTACTGAAGGCCACGCTTTCGACGGCTCGTCCATCGCCGGCTGGAAAGGTATTGAAGCGTCCGATATGTTGCTCATGCCTGACGCAGATAGCGCATTTATTGATCCGTTTTTTGATGAATCCACGCTGGTACTTTCATGCGATGTGCACGAGCCATCGACAGGCAAAGGCTACGACCGTGATCCACGCTCGCTTGCCAAGCGCGCAGAGGCATATTTGAAGGCATCCGGCATTGGTGATGTGGCTTATTTTGGCCCAGAGCCCGAGTTTTTTATTTTTGATTCGGTCGAATTTAATGTCGACATGTCCGGTAGCTACTGCAAGGTTTTTTCCGAAGAGGCCGCATGGTCCAATGCAGAAAAATTTGAGGGCGGCAATTTAGGTCACCGTCCTCCGGTCAAGGGCGGCTATTTCCCGGTCCCGCCAGTTGATCAATTGCAGGATATTCGTTCGGCAATGTGTCTGGCGCTAGAGGACATGGGCGTCGAAGTTGAAGTCCATCATCATGAAGTGGCCAATGCGGGTCAGTGCGAAATTGGCACAAAATTCGAAACACTCACCAAGCGTGCCGACTGGACGCAGATTTTGAAATATGCAGTGCATAACGTCGCGCACAGCTATGGCAAAACCGCGACCTTCATGCCCAAACCAATTGTTGGCGATAACGGCTCGGGCATGCATGTACATCAATCGATTTGGAAAGATGGCAAGAATTTATTTGCGGGCAATGGCTACGCCGGTCTTTCTGAATTTGCCCTCTATTACATTGGCGGCATTATTAAACACGCGCGCGCATTGAACGCCATTACCAATCCGGGCACCAACTCCTACAAGCGCTTGGTTCCTGGTTTTGAAGCGCCGGTAAAATTAGCCTACTCCGCGCGCAACCGTTCCGCGTCGATTCGAGTGC
>JAYWCO010000115.1:0-3996 GCA_043780475.1 Burkholderiales bacterium
GTGCCGATGAGCGGCGCGACAATAACGGCGAGGCTGCTAAGGCCCTGCAACGAACCCATCAACGCACCCTGCTCTTTAGGATCAGTTTGCTTGGAGACGATACTTTGCAAAGCGGGCCCGGCCCCGAACGCAAGCACATTGCACAGAATAAACACATACATCATCCAGCCTTCGGTAGCCAGGCCGTACAGCAGATAAGCGATCGCACCGGAGGTAAGGCCCAACAAGGAAGGCCTGACTTCACCAAATTTTTTCAGAAGCCATCCGAGCAGACCGGCCTGCACCACAGCCGCCGTTAGCCCCACGAAAAACAAGGAGAGACCGTTTTGAAACGTACCCCAACCGAACCGAAAATTGTTATACAGCACCCAAGTGGTGTGCAGCAGCATTTGCGCCATGCTGATGAGCGCAAACACGGCCACCAAACCACGAATATCTGTACGACGCGCCAGGTTGGAAAGCGAGACGAACGGGTTTGCCTTCTTCCAGGCGAATTGATTGCGTCTTTCCGCCGGCAACGATTCGGGCACGAAAAAATAGCCAAAAATAAAATTCGTCAAGCACAGTACTGCACCCACATAAAATGGCAAATGCAAATTAATGCTGCCTAAAAAGCCGCCTATAACCGGCCCAAAAATAAAGCCCATACCAAAGGCCGCCCCGATCATGCCGAATGCTTTTGCGCGGGTCTCCGGCGTGGTGACATCGGACGCGTAGGCATTGGCCACTGAAATACTGGCAGACGACATCCCTCCGATCACGCGGCCAATAAACAGCATGGCAAGACTGGTGGCAAGCGCGGTGGATAAAAAATTCAGCGCCATACCTGCCATCGAAAATAACATCACAGGGCGACGACCTATTTTGTCTGACATGGCACCCAGCAGCGGCATACAAAGAAATTGCAGCAGCCCAAAAGCAGTTGCCAAAATGCCGTACCAGTACGCCTGCAAATCCCGGCCTTCAACAAATTCGCCCACGATCATGGGCAATCCCGGCACGGCCAGACCGATACCGAGCATATCGATAAAGACCACCGCTAAAATAAAATTTAGACCGACTGGCTTAGTCGGCGGGCTACTTTTTTCAGACACGGCACTGACGGTGGCGGCGCTGGATGAATCAGTCAAAATTTCACTCCAAAATATTTGAAACAAAGGTGCTGGTTAGCAGCACATATGCAGCTTCACCAGCAGCCCCGCGTTCACTGCAGAGCCACTACTAATCCGCCCGATAATTCGGTGCTTCCTTGGTGATTTGCACATCATGCACATGCGATTCGCGCATGCCCGCCGAAGTAATTTCAACGAAGGTGGCATTGCTCCGCATCTCGGCAATGGTCGGACAACCAACCAGGCCCATAGAGGCTCTCACGCCGCCCATGAGCTGGTGAATGATCGCCGTGACAGGCCCTTTATACGGCACGCGGCCCTCCACGCCTTCAGGTACCATTTTGTCAGCGTTGCTGATGTTTTCCTGGAAGTAGCGATCAGAGGAACCTTTTTGCATCGCGCCCAATGAGCCCATGCCCCGATAGCTTTTATATGAACGCCCCTGAAATAGTTCAATCTCTCCGGGCGCTTCATCGGTACCCGCGAACATCGAGCCCATCATCACGCAGGATGCACCCGCGGCGATTGCTTTCGCGACATCACCGGAGTAACGAATACCGCCATCGGCAATGCAGGGTATCCCTAATTTTTCAAGCGCAATGGCAGCCTCAGCGACCGCCGTGATCTGCGGCATCCCGACACCCGTGACGATACGGGTGGTGCAAATAGAACCCGGGCCTACGCCTACTTTAACGCAATCCGCACCGTGGTCAGCCATCGCCAATGCACCGGCAGCGGTGGCTACATTGCCGCCAATCACCTGCACCGCAGGGTAAGCGACCTTCACCGCCTTAATCATATCCAGCACTGCCTGCGCATGACCGTGTGAGCTATCCACCACCAGGCAATCGGCACCGGCCTCAATCAGCGCAGCCGCGCGATCCATATTGTCGCCACCCACACCGACTGCCGCGCCCACCCGCAATCTGCCTTGCGCATCTTTCGATGCATCAGGATGGTCCTTGGCTTTTTGAATATCCTTGACCGTGATGAGGCCGACTAAATCAAATGCATCATTGACTACCAGTACTCGCTCAAGGCGGAATTTATGCAGCAGCGCCTGCGCTTGATCAAGCGACGCACCTTCCTTTACCGTCACCAGTTTGTCGCGCGGGGTCATGATGTTTTTGACCGGCTGGTCAAGCTCGGTCTCAAAGCGCAGATCGCGGTTAGTGACAATACCAACCAGGGTTTTGCCTTCAACGACCGGCAAACCGGAAATATTGTTTTGCCGTGTCAGCGCCATCACATCACGCACCAGCATGGTGGGCTGCACCACCAGCGGATCTTTCACCACGCCGCTCTCGAAGCGTTTGACCTTGGCTACTTCAGTCGCCTGCGCGCGTATTGATAAATTTTTATGAATAATGCCAATGCCACCTTCCTGGGCAAGGGCAATCGCCAAGCGCGCCTCAGTCACTGTGTCCATGGCCGCTGAAACCAACGGCAAATTAAGCTTGATCGTCCTGGTGAGCTGGGTGCTAAGCGTTACATCGCGCGGATGCACTTGAGAATGGGCGGGAACAAGAAGGACGTCGTCGAACGTCAATGCTTTTTTGACGAGTTTCACAGAGAGGGCTCCGGCAAAAAGCGGATTATACGCGAGTGCTGCACAAGTGGACAGACCAGTGCATGGCAAAGAGCGTGGCAGAAAGCAAAAATACTGCGCAAAATAAGAAGGTAAACCGGCTGTTTTGATGGCATGGTTAGCGGTAGTTTTTTGCAACCTGCCTGTTTCCTGCCCACAAGGTCAATTTGCCTTATTTATTGACTCAGCCTGTATTTACAGCTAATTTAGCGAACTGGATTGAAGTAATCCATCTAACTCATTGATGAAACATAAATTTTTAGCAAATGATCCCTCTCGATATACATCCTGCTAGTGCTGGCCATTTAAACTTGGATCACGGTTCTGCATGCACAGCAATTGGCTATAAGGTCGGTCGCATGTATGACGGATTTATGCAGTCGGCTATTCAAAGCTTAAGGTTAGTTGCGTTAGCGTCATCGATTAAAGTAATACCGGTTGGCTTGGTGTTTAGCGCAGTGATTAGCATAGTGATTAGTTTAGGCGGCTGCATCACCGCCCCTGCACCGGTTGCAAACATACCGACCATCATCGCCGAGCCCGCGCCTGGAAAGCCCACTACGTTAAGCGTAGAAGCCGATAATGCGTTGAAAGCGGCTGAACAAACCGTCATTGAAACCCGCATCCGGCGCGCACTTTGGACGGCTGCTGCGGAGCATCTTGAGCGTGCGCGCGCCGCTGCAAAAAAATTGGACAGTGATCTCACCTTGAAGAACGCACGTGAAGTAATTGCGCTATGTCAGTTAAGCCTGCAGCAAAAACAGTCTCCGCCGGTCACCTGGTAGAGCGGCAGCGCGGTAGAAAATCAGACTTTAAGTCGGGCGGATAGCAGATGGGCCAGGTCGTTCGTGCATGCGTCATGGTTAATGATTTATTTTAGTGTGCGGTAGTGGTCGTTGTTGCCATCGGTATTAAGGAGCAAATCATGAAATCCCCCGTTCAGTTATTCGTTGCTATTGCGGTGCTACTTGCCACCGCGACGGTTGCCGCACAGGTTTATAAATGGGTCGATAAAGACGGCCAGGTTCAGTACACCGACACACCGCCGCCGGCGGGCGCTGCCAAGGTAGAGCCGAAAAAAATTGCCAATGCATCCGCATCAACATCGGCTGCGACAACAGCAGCACCCACGGCAACCGGCAAGCCAGGCGATACCGCCAAGACGTCCAAAGATAAAGCTAAAGACAGCGCCAAAGAAGTGGAAAAGCGCCGCAAGGAAGAGATTGAAAAAAACCTGAAAGATGATGATATTGCGCGCGTCGCCAAGGCCAATCAGGAACGTTGCAAAGGCGCAAC
>JAYWCO010000116.1:0-2474 GCA_043780475.1 Burkholderiales bacterium
TCAGCAACCATGGCGGTGAAATATTATTGCGCGGCTTGCAGCATGAGGTGGTCAGTAACGAGAGCGCCTTCAACGCTGGCTTTGAACGCCTGGTGGTGCTGCGGTTTGAAGATATGGCAGCGCTCAGGCGCTGGTATGATTCGGCGGATTATCAGCGCCTGAAGACATTGCGCGCGGTGGCGGCAGACGTCACCGTGGTAACTTATCAAAGCGACAGTCACTATTTAAATGAATCACCGTAGCGATTACAAAATAAGCTAACGCACCAACCATCGCACCAGTCAAAAATCAAGGGAGTAATTTGTGAGTATTAAAAGCGATAAATGGATCCGCAAAATGTCGCAAGACCACGGCATGATCGAACCTTATGAACCGGGCCAGGTGCGCGAGGTGAACGGTCAGCGCATTGTGAGTTACGGCACGTCAAGCTACGGCTACGATATTCGCTGCTCGAATGAATTCAAATTGTTCACCAATTTGAATTCAACCATTGTCGACCCAAAAAATTTCGACGATAAATCGTTTGTCGATATTAAAAATGATTTTTGTATCATCCCGCCGAATTCATTTGCACTCGCCCGCACGGTGGAATACTTCCGGATTCCGCGCAATGTATTGACCATTTGTCTGGGTAAATCTACCTACGCACGCTGCGGCATTATTGTGAACGTCACGCCGTTTGAGCCCGAGTGGGAAGGCTATGTGACGCTGGAATTTTCAAACACCACACCACTGCCTGCCAAAATTTATGCGAACGAAGGTGTGGCCCAGGTGCTGTTTTTTGAGAGCGACGAAGTGTGTGAAATTTCGTACAAAGACCGTGGTGGCAAGTATCAGGGTCAGCAGGGCGTGACCCTGCCAAAAATGTAATCGCGGAAGCCATCATGACCGCAAATCCAAAAGCAAAGAAAGTTTTTAATGAATGCAGTCACTGAGGTTCGTACGCGCTTCGCCCCCAGCCCCACCGGTTTTCTGCATATTGGTGGTGGCCGTACCGCGCTATTCGCATGGGCTTATGCGCGCCGTTTTAAAGGCACGTTTATTTTGCGCATTGAAGACACCGATGTAGAGCGCTCCACGCCTGAAGCGGTGCAGGCGATTCTGGACGGCATGAAATGGCTAGGGCTTGATCATGATGAAGGCCCTTATTATCAAATGCAGCGTATGGATCGTTACCAAGAAGTGATCCAGCAGATGCTTGCCGAAGGCACGGTTTATCCCTGCTATTGCACACCGGAAGAGCTGGATGCCATGCGTGAAGCACAGCGCATGCATCATCAAAAGCCCCGCTACGATGGTCGTTGGCGTCCCGAACTGGGCAAGATATTGCCGACCATTCCCGCAGGCCTCAAGCCCGCCATGCGTTTCAAAAATCCGCTTGATGGGGTGGTTGCCTGGGAAGACCGCGTTAAAGGACGCGTCGAATTTGCCAATGACGAACTGGATGATTTTGTGATCGCCCGCTCCGATGGCACGCCGACCTATAATTTTTGTGTGTGCGTGGATGACTGGGATATGCGTATCACTCACGTCATTCGCGGTGATGATCATGTCAACAACACGCCGCGCCAAATCAATGTGCTCAAGGCGCTAGGCGCTAGTTTGCCCGAGTATGCGCATGTGTCGATGATTCTGGGCGATGATGGTCAAAAATTATCCAAGCGCCACGGCGCGGTCAGCGTCATGCAATACCCGGAAGAAGGTTTCCTGCGCGATGCGGTGGTGAATTATCTGGCGCGGCTGGGTTGGTCACATGGGAACGAAGAAATTTTTTCCATGCAACAGTTTTGTGCATGGTTTGATCTGGACCATATCACGCCCTCACCCGCGCAATTCAATACCGAAAAACTGAAGTGGTTAAATCACGAATATATCAAGCGCACCGAACCGACAGCGCTTGCCGATATGTTGAAACCATTCCTGGCTCAGGCGGGGTTGACGGCAGCCGATGGGCCAGCGGTCGAGCGCGTGGCTGAATTGCTGCGAGAGCGTGCGCCCACTTTGGTTGAGATGACCGCGCAAGCACATTATTTTTACAGGCGACCATCAATCGATAGCGCGCTACTCGCGCAGCATCTCACCGAGGCAGCCAAGCCCGCATTGGCTGAATTGATGGTGGTGCTGCCGACGATTAACTGGGTAAAGGCCGAGATCAGTGCTGCCGTTAAAGTCCAGGTCACCAAACACGGTCTTAAAATGCCGCAACTGATGATGCCGCTGCGGGTCTTGATGACCGGCCAAACCCAAACGCCTGCCGTTGATGCCGTGATGGAAGTGCTGGGTCGCGAGGAAACTTTAATGAGACTCGCGGGATAAAAGAGAGGCAAGAACAGACGAACCAGCAAAGCATTAGAAAAACTAAACGCCATACTTGGCAAACCTGACGTCAACGGCTATAATGCGCCTCTTGCTGTGGGGGTATAGCTCAGCTGGGAGAGCGCTTGCATGGCATGCAAGAGGTCAGCAGTTCGATC
>JAYWCO010000117.1:0-3483 GCA_043780475.1 Burkholderiales bacterium
TTGTCGTTTGAAGCCAGGAATTCTGTTCGCCGATGATCCCGCGTTCAACGGCAAGCCGCGCGAATTGATCGCGAAAGATTATGCGTACAGTTTCCAGCGGATGTTCGACCCCAAGTTAGTCTCGACCCAATTTTTCATGGTGGACGGCAAGATCGCAGGTGCGAATGCGCTCCGCGATCTGGCCAGCAAGTCGGGCAGGTTCGATATCGATTCACCGATCAAAGGGCTGCGCGTGCTTGATCGCTATACGTTGCGCATCGAGCTCACTGAGCCGGACCTGAATTTCCTGCATGTGCTTGCGCAGCAAAACCTCGCGGCAATCGCGCGCGAAGTGGTTGAGCGCTACGGTGCTGAGATCAGCACGCACCCGGTCGGCACCGGGCCGTTTCGGGTGGAAGCATGGCAGGCTGGCAGCGTGATGACGCTCGAACGCAATGTAAATTTTCGCGAAGAAATCTATCCCGCCTATGGCGGTGACGACCCGATTTCGAAACAGATCGCGGCGCAGTTTGCGCATCGTCGTATACCGATGGTCGATGAAATTGATTTGAAATTCAGCACCGACAGCCAACCGATGTGGTTGTCGTTCTTGAGTGGCGATACCGATGTGTTGAATAACATCCCGGTGTTTTTTCGACCGAGCGCCATCCCCGGCGGCAAGCTTGCGCCTGGTCTTGCGAAGCAGGGGATTCGGGTGCAGCACTATGATTTCCCCTCGGTGTGGTCGTTCACGTTCAATATGCGCGACCCCATCGTCGGCGGATCAAAACCTGAGCAGGTGGCGTTGCGCCGTGCGATTGGGCTGGCCATTGATAATCGTGCCGCCATCGATATCGCTATGTACGGCGGCGGCGTACTCGCGAACGGACTGGTGCCACCGGGTGTGCCGGGGCATGACGCCAACTTTCGGCCAGACTCAAACATGCTTGATCTGGCCCGTGCGCGCGCATTGCTCGACACCTATGGCTACATTGATCGGGATGGCGACGGTTGGCGCGAAGACCCTGCCGGTAAACCGCTGGTGATCGAGGTGCTCACCCAATCCGAGCCGCGCTTTGTGCCTTGGGACGAGCTGTATGCACGCGCCTTTGCGAGCATCGGCATTCGCATTGCGCTCAGCAAAGAGCACGGGCAGGAGCGCTATAAGCGAATGCTGCTAGGCAAATATCAGACCGGTTTGGATTCATGGAATATGGATTTTCCCGACGGTGAAGATTTTTATGTGATTGTTTGGGGCAAGACCGCCGGCTTGACCAACCCCTCGCAGTTTGTCAACGCAGCATTCGATAGCCTGTTCGAGCAATCACGCAAGCTGCAGGATTCGCCAGAGCGCAACGCGCTATACCGAAAAATGGATCGCATTTTATTTACCCAGATGCCATTAATCCCGCACCTGTTTTTGCGGCGCTCGGCCGTGACGCAGCCGTGGCTGCGCGGCTATGTGCCGCATCCGGTTCACTCGGAACCCTGGAAGTATCTTGATATTGATGTTGCCACGCGCCCTGCACTTCGGTAGTCATTGATCGCGTCTATTTCAGAGTCCGTTTTCAATGCTGCGTGCGGAAGAGCGGTGGGTCACGCGGTGATGACAGATTGGATAGGGATATTTTAACAACCCCATTATTGCCGATGGAGCAGACGTCCAGCTAGCGCGCTTCTTGGGCAATAAGTGGCTGGTGATTCCCGTGGATGCTAGGGTTTTGTTTGGATTTCGTTGCTTCCTATGTTGCTCTATGCTTCCCACGCGGCTCTCACCTCATTAAGCAAGTCGGGATGCCGATCAAGCACCTTGAGCAGCTTGATTAGCGCCAACGGTGGCTTGGTCTTGCCGTTCTCGTAGCGCGAAAAAGCATTGACGCCGCCACCAAAAATTTCGGCAGCTTCGAGCTGGTCAAGTGCAAGTTTTTTGCGAACGCCGGCAATAAAATCTGGATCAACAATCGACGCATTCACCTGCTTATTGAACCTCAGCATGGCCGCACTGGTGCGCGTCGATTCAACCGTATCGAGCACGACTTCGCCGCAGGCCGGACAGAAATCGCCCGTGACCGTCGCGATCACGGTTGATTCACTTTTATAGATGTATGGCATATCGCGGGTGTCATGCACCAGTTTTGCCGCTGCGCAAACAGGACATTTCATATTGATAGCTCCTTGAAAGATACGATGAGCACATCATAGATGACGGTGAGTTTGAGAAAGACCGCATCAACAGAAGCTATCGGCTTATACACGTGGCGGTCATCGGCGCGCGTTGTCATGCTCTTGTGGAAATCCGCTTGCTTCCGTTTTCAATGTCACCCCACCACACCAGATTTTTTAGGCCTCTCAACTGCATCGCGCGGCGAGCCGCCCCATTGGCGCTTCCAGGCGCGGCGCAAATGCAGGCTCGACCGAAAACCTGCAACCTCGGCGGCCCGCGTAACGCTCGCGCCGTGTTCGATTGACTGATGCGCTCGCTCCAGCCGGATAGATTGCAAAAAATGCAGTGGCGAGACGCCAGCATGCTGAATGAACAGCCGCAGCAGGTGGCGTTGGGTGACATGGCCAAGGGCTGCCAAGCCTGCCATGTCCCAGTCTCGACCCGGTTCATTGCTGACCGCATCCTGCACTTTGTGTACAGCCGTATGCAGGTGGCGGCGATGGGCGAGAAATGGCGACAGCTCCGGGTCGCACGTTGAACGTCGCAAGTACACCACCATATCCTCGGCGACACTGGCGGCCAGCGCCTCGCCACATTCATCGGCAATCAAATGCAGGGCGAGATCAATGCCGGCGGTAATACCGGCGCTGGATGCCAGCGGCCCATCGATCAGGAACACGCGGTTATTGACTACTTGTGCGCGCGGTGCAAGGGTGCGTAAAACATCCAGCAACTCATGGTGGGTGGTGCAGCGGCGATTATCGAGCAGCCCGGCCCGCGCCGCCAGTAGCGTGCCGGAACAGATCGTGATCAGGCGGTGTGGTGCAGGGTTAGCAGGCAGGGCGAAGCGGGGTTCGATGGACGTTCTAGTTTTAGGCCCGGTTTTAGGCTCGAAGTACAGATGTTCATGCAAGGTCTGGCTCAACCACTGTGCCGTGGCGGCGATCTCCGGTGTGGTCTGGCCCACGTATGCGCTCGGCTGACCGACCAACACCACCCAGGTCGGTGCGTTGAGGCGTGGCGGCAACGCTTCGAGGTGATCAAGTGCCAATCCGACTGAGGTTTGCACGGTTGATGCCGGGCCGGTAAAGCGCAAGCGAAAACGCGGCGGCTGTCCGCGCGCTGCGCGATGCAGATTGGCTAAGCGAAATGCTTCTGCTGGGCCCGCAATATCGAGCAGCAGCGAATTCGGCACGATGACGAAAAGAACGTCAATCAGAGATATTAAAGAAGGGTGCGTGATCATTTTTGGACATAGTTTGCTGACGGCAATATGCCGTAAATCTACTGAGGCAGTATGCTTTAAATCCATTAAGCCAGCGCGATTACCGGTCAGTAAT
>JAYWCO010000118.1:0-6121 GCA_043780475.1 Burkholderiales bacterium
CGCGCGCGGAATTTTCTCAAAAATGGTGAGGACATAACGGCCTAGCGTGGTTGTGACAAAAAAATTTGAATTCTCCACACCGGCGGCAATGCTTTGAAAATCAATAATATCGCCAAGGCCATAGGGCGCAATAAAGGCACGTGCCTCATCAACCGTAACGGGCGTAAAAACGCTCATGGTGAAAAATTTCCTATGATGTAAACAGGGATTGAGCCAAACAATTGAAAACGGCAAGCCCTTGCATTAATCCGCTAAGCCAGATTAATTGACCAGGCCAAATTATTTCCATTCGAACAGCACCCATGTCGGCACTGCCATTTTTAAATCAGGCCCATCCACGCGCGCGAAGCTGCCATCGCCTTTGGCATCCACCAGAATATACGCTGGGCCCGTGGCAGGCACGACGCGCATCTTGTAAAGCTTGCCATTGATGCGATATTCCTCAACTGTATCGGTGCCTTTTTTAACGGTCGTCACTTTGGCTTCAAGCGTCGGATCGTCTTTCACCTGCGGCGGTGGAGGTGCAGGTGCGGTGAGATCATCAACCGGCTGTAAATTTTTGGGTTTGGGATGCTCTTTTGAGGGCGCGGGCGCGGTTGCGGTTGGTGCTGGCGTCGGTGTGATTTCTTTTGTTTGCGCGATGGCGGCGGTGGTTATGGCCGAACCCATCAATAAAACAATCCATAAAATATTTTTCATCAGTTACTCCTTTAGAAACGGCTTGTAAGTTATCCGCAGATTACCTGCAGGTAATGCGTGAGTGAAACCCAAACTAAAGCGACATCTCCAGTGCTTTTTCATGCGCGTTGGGCATGATGCTGCGCATCGCGTAATGCTCAAAAATAATATCAACGGCTTGCTGCGGGTCATCCGTTATCTTAAATAAATCCAGATCTTTGGCACTGATTACGCCTTCCGCTAGCATCGTCGATTTAATCCAGTCCAGCAGACCCGACCAAAATTCACTGCCGACCAGTACCACCGGAAAGCGGCGAATCTTGCCGGTCTGTATAAGTGTCAGCGCCTCAAATAATTCATCAAGCGTGCCAAAGCCGCCCGGCATCACCACATAGGCCACCGCGTGCTTTACAAACATCGTCTTGCGCGCAAAAAAATGCTGGAACGACATGGACACATCCTGAAAGCCATTCCCGCTTTGTTCAAACGGCAACATAATGTTCAAGCCCACGCTGGGGCTCTTGCCCGCCACCGCACCCTTGTTGGCGGCCTCCATGATGCCGGGGCCGCCGCCGGAAAGCACGCCAAAGCCTGAGTCTGATAATTTGCGCGCAATCGTTTCAGTCAGCGCGTAGTAAGGATTGCCCTCCTTCAAACGCGCGCTGCCAAAAATCGCCACTGCGGGGGAGATGTTTTCCAACTTGTCCGCCGCTGAAACCATTTCAGCGATAATGTTGAACATCCACCATGATTCCCGCGCAGCGGTAAGCGACTGATGCTTCAATTCCGGGTCAGCCCGCTTCGGAATTTTTTCCGCCGGGCTGATTTTTGATAAGGCTGAATTCATTTTTTCTGTTGTTTCCGTTATTTCTGCAGCATCCAAAATAAATTTCTCCTATGAACAATCCTAGCGAACTCCCATTCGGCGACAGTGCTACCGACCCCAAGCATTTATTGCTGGTCGATATCTCAAGCTATTTCTATCGGGCTTTCCACGCCATGCCTGATTTACGCAGCCCGGCGGGCGCACCGACCGGGGCGATTCGAGGCGTGGTCAATATGCTCAACCGGCTACGTGAAGAGCATCCTCATGATTATAGCGCCTGCGTGTTTGACCCCAAGGGTAAAACATTCCGTGATGACATTTATACCGACTACAAAGCCACCCGCACCAGCATGCCCGAAGACCTGGTTGCGCAATTAGGCCCCATGCGTGAAACCATCGAAGCATTGGGCTGGCCCTGCGTGGTGGTGGATGGCATGGAGGCCGATGATGTCATCGGCACGCTGGCGACTCATGCCAGCGCGCGCGGCGTGAAAACGATGGTGTCTACCGGCGATAAAGATTTGGCGCAGTTGGTAAACGAGCAGGTCACGCTGGTCAATACAATGTCCAATGAGCGTCTGGATATGGCCGGCGTTAAAGAAAAATTTGGTGTGCCGCCAGACCGTATTATTGATTATCTGGCGCTGATGGGCGACACCGTGGACAACGTGCCCGGTGTAGAAAAAGTCGGCCCCAAGACTGCCGCAAAATGGATCGCCGAATACGGCTCGCTCGATGGCGTGATGACGAACGCCGCCAACATCAAAGGTGTGGTTGGCGAGAATTTACGCAAAGCCCTTGAGTGGCTGCCCACTGGACGCATACTCGTCACTGTGAAATGCGATGTGCCGCTGCCGTTTGAATTCGATGCGCTTGGCTATAAGCCACCTGATACCGAAAAGCTTAATGCGCTTTACGATCAATTTGGTTTTAAAAGCATGCGGGTTTCGGTGCCAGCTGCGCCAGATGGTTTCATGCAAGCCGTAAGCGATAGCGCACCCGATGCTGAGGGCAAAGGCGAGGCCGGTGTGTTTGCCCAGGCCAATAAAGATGCCACGGCCACCCGCTGGTCATCGGGTGAAGTTAGTGCGCACCAAACTGAATTCATCAACACCCGTAAATACACCTGTATAGCGACCGAAGCACAGTTAGATGAGTGGGTCGTCAAACTCAACGCCACGCCGTTAGTCGCGCTCGATACTGAGACCACCAGCCTTGACCCGATGACAGCCCAAATCGTCGGCCTCTCATTCGCGTGTGTCGCCGGTGAGGCAGCCTATTTGCCGCTGCGGCATATTTACCCTGGTGCGCCCGATCAGCTTGATTTCGATTTGGCGATCACAAAGCTACGTCCTTGGCTGGAAGATGCCAGCAAACACAAGCTCGGCCAAAATATAAAATACGATCTGCATGTGTTCGCCAATCACGGCATTACCGTGCTCGGCTATACCCACGACACCCTGCTGGAATCCTACGTCCTCGAATCGCATCAGCGTCACGATATGGATTCGCTAGCCACGCGGCATCTGGGCGCCAAAACAATTTCATTCGAAGAGGTTGCGGGCAAAGGTGCCACACAAATCAGCTTCGACCAAGTCGCAATCGACACCGCAACCGAATACTCAGCCGAAGATTCCGATGTCACGCTACAGCTGCACGCAGCGCTTTACGGGCAAGTAGGCGCCGATGAAAAGCTGAAATTTGTTTACGAACAAATCGAAATGCCCACTACCCATGTGCTGCTCACCATCGAGCGCAATGGCGTGCTGATTGATAGCGCATTACTTGAAAAACAAAGTGGCGAGCTTGGCATCAAAATGCTGGAGCTGGAGGCCAAGGCGCATGCGGAAGCCGGGCAGCCGTTTAACCTCGGCTCGCCGAAACAACTGGCCGAAATACTATTTGATAAAAAAGGCATCAAGCCGCTCAAGAAAACCCCCGGTGGCGCGGCCTCAACCGATGAAGAAACGCTAGCGAAATTAGCCGAAGATCATCCGCTGCCAAAAATCATTCTCGATTACCGCAGCATGGCAAAACTCAAAAGTACCTACACCGATAAATTGCCGCGCATGGTCAATACCAAAACCGGGCGTGTGCATACCAACTATGGTCAAGCTGTCGCGGTCACCGGGCGCTTGTCGAGCAACGATCCCAATCTGCAAAATATTCCGGTGCGCACGGCGGAGGGCAGACGCATTCGCGAAGCCTTCATCGCCGCACCCGGCAGCGTCATTTTATCGGCGGATTATTCGCAAATTGAATTGCGCATCATGGCGCATTTATCGTCCGATCCTGGCCTGCTCAAAGCCTTCGCCGAAGGCATGGATGTGCACCGCGCTACGGGATCAGAAATTTTCAGCGTTGATGCGCGTGATGTGAGCAGCGAGCAGCGCCGCTATGCCAAGGTGATTAATTTTGGCCTGATCTACGGTATGTCAGCATTCGGCCTCGCCGCGAATTTAGGCATTGAGCGCGGCGCAGCGGCCAGCTATATCGACAAATATTTCGCCCGCTATCCCGGCGTCAAGCAATACATGGAACGCACTCGCGCCGAGGCCAGCGAACACGGCTACGTCGAAACCGTATTCGGTCGCCGCCTGTGGCTACCCGATATCCGCTCAAGCAACCAAGGCCGCCGCCAAGGGGCTGAGCGTGCCGCGATTAACGCCCCGATGCAAGGCACGGCAGCTGATTTAATCAAACTCGCGATGATCGCGGTGCAGGGCTGGCTGGAGAGGTCAGCATTGAAAACCAAGCTGGTGATGCAGGTGCATGATGAGTTGGTGTTGGAAGTGCCGGAGGATGAGTTGGAATTAGTGCGGAACGAGATTCCGGGGCTGATGACCAATGTGGCGAAGCTGGATGTGCCGCTGGTGGCAGAGCCGGGGGTGGGGAGGAATTGGGAGGAGGCGCATTAGCGCGCTGAATCTGATGTTTAAATCCATTTCCTTCACGCATATGCCCGGCATCGGTCCTGCAGTAGATTTTGGTCAATTAGCCGAGGTACTTCTCTTTTACGGGAAAGTGAATGTAGTTGCCAGCCCATCGACATTAACCTATTTGTGCACAATGTTTCATCCACATGTGCTTACTGAATACTGTAGTGGTCAAGTAATTTCAGACAGTTTGATAGATTTTTTTGATGTCGATTCACGCTCGAAAGCGCTGGGTGACATGTTGCCCAGTGTTGAGTGCAGTCTGATGTTGTTGTAAAAGCCCAATATGTAGTCAGCGATATCGTTTATAGCTTCTGCGTGATTGGCATAGTCCTTTTGCCAAACTCGCTCCATCTTCAGATTCAAGAAGAAGCGCTCCATGACGGCATTGACGCTCCTATGTCAAGAAATTTGTACTGCGGGCGCCAAATCGGCAAGGATCAATGGGTAGAGTTCTCTGACGATATATCGCTTCAGGCAACGTTGAATTTCTTTGGCCGACATTCCTTCGGCCGTTCTGCGTGCGACGTACGCGCGGGTTCTTGGTTCGCTTCGCATGCGCACCATTGCGATGGTCCAGAGCGCATTGTTAGCGGAACGGTCACCACCTCGGTTCAGACGATGACGTACCGTTTTCCCGGACGATGCCTGTAGCGGACTCGCGCCACACAACGCTGCCAGCGCAGCTTCGCTACGAAGCCGTTCCGGGTTATCCCCGGCAACGGCAATAAGTGTCGCTGCCGTTTGCGGCCCAACGCCAAATTGACCGCGAAGACGGGGTGCGTAAGCACTTGTCAGCTTATCGAGAGCGGCGTCGATTTCTTTCAGTTCGGCGGCCAGCATCAACCAGCGTTTTGCCAGCATATGCAGGGCGATAGTCAATGTTTGCAGTAGCGTGGTTGTACCCAGTGAACGCAAATGTGCGCAACCCGCAACGCAGTGCTCAGGCTTGGCTTTCCATAGTCGTTCCCGAACGTTCTGGGGTGCACTGACCAGGATGGCTCGCAATTGATTGATCGCCTGCGTTTTAGCCTTGACGGCACTTCTTCTCGTCACGGAAATGAGGCGCATGGCTTCTGCCGCACCTTCTTGAGATTTCGGAATCGCAGTAGCATTTCCTGAAAGCACGGAGCGCGCAGCACTCTCGGCATCGGTCGGATCAGATTTGCCCTGTAATCGCCGCCTGGCGCGGTCGGGGCGATTGACCTCGAACACCTCTATGCCTTGCTCGCGAAATAGCCGGGCCAGGCCTGCACCATAGGTGCCGGTCCCTTCAACGCCGGCACGTTTCAGATTGCCCATGCTTCTCGCCCAGGACAGGAGCTGCAAATAGCCGGCAGCAGTGGTTGGTGTAGCAAGAACGCCGAGAAGCTTGCCCGCAAAATTCACGATTGCAGCGACATGGGTATCAAGATGCGTATCCACGCCGAGTATGACTTCATTTTGTAACTGTTTATCCATGATGGACTCCGGTTGAGGTGGGCGCATTACCAACCCCATCGCCGGACAGGACACTCATGGTGCAAAACAAAGCTCCTATTAGGTCACAGACACTGGGCCCGGCAACGCTCGGGGAACGCTCTGACCAGATCGACAGGTCAACGCAAAGGCAGCAAGGCCAATCCCAGCACGGGTCACATCTGGCAGGCGTTCAATGCCATCTTAGACTGAGTGTCCCAGC
>JAYWCO010000119.1:0-9208 GCA_043780475.1 Burkholderiales bacterium
CAATGCCATATTTAGCCGGTGCGTACGCGGCTGCGCCAAACCCGACAACGCCATAAGCAATGAGCGCAACCAGATAAGACGGTATGCCCGCGCCCGCAATAAACTCGTAAAACAGCATCATCAAGCACCCGATAACCTTGATGGTATTGGTGATGAACATAACCTTGCCTTTAGGCCAGGCATCGGCAAATGGCCCCACAAACGGGGCCAACGCCACATAAGAAATGGTAAAGAAAAATTTCAATAGCGGCGTCATCCACGCCGGCCCGTCTAGCTGTATAAGCAGTGCAATGGAGGCGATCAGCAGTGCGTTATCCGCCAGCGACGAAAAAAACTGCGCCGCCATGATGTTGTAAAAACCGCGTTTCATTTTGGGGATTTCATTTTCTGCATTTCATATTACGTGTTGCTATTAATAGGGCCGTCGAGAAGGGCAGAGCAAAGCATGGCAGAGCTGGTCTGGGTAATCTGGAAGGTGCAAACAAGATGTGAGTATTTTTTGATCAGTGTGAATCCGGGGCCGCAAAGCTGGGCGGATCTTTTGCCCGAAATTCATTGCGGTCAGCCACACTCAGCTCTCGCGATGTATCAATCTGACAAAGTCCGATAAAACATAGCGCAGTTTGCGTTATTTCCTTTGGTGTCATCGGTCGTTGTCTATTGAGCGATGCCCTGAACACTAGCATTGGCGAGGTCTTTGGGGCAACATAGTCTTCCGGTGCGACGGCATCGACGACGCGAATTTCTTCAAGCCGCTGAACGCCGCCTGAGTTTGCCTGACTGTAGGCGCTTGATGTGCTGCTATTTAAGTTGGTGGTCTCGGTTGATATGGGGAGAGCGCTTTTTTTGGGCAAGCGCCTAACATACGTTTGCGCTTTCGAATCCAACGCGTTATCGGCAATCGGCGGTGCGGTTTGCGGCTTGGCTTCTACATCATCGATGACGGCTGTATGGGTTTGCGCTTCACTGCAATTCACGACAAAAACACAAAAGCTCAGTACTCCCAGCGATAGTGGCCATACAAATATCGCTGAGGGCAATGAGGTTCGCATTAAAAGTGCTGTAATAAAACGGCTACAACACTTCGGCGGCGTGATCCGCCAGGCGCGAGCGCTCGCCGCGCTGCAGCGTGATGTGCCCCGAATGCGCCCAGCCTTTAAAGCGATCTACGACGTAAGTAAGACCGGATGAACCTTCGGTCAGGTACGGTGTGTCAATCTGCGCAATATTGCCCAAACACACCACCTTGGTGCCAGGGCCGGCGCGCGTAATCAGGGTCTTCATTTGCTTGGGGGTTAGATTTTGCGCTTCATCAATAATCAAAAACTTATTCAGGAACGTACGGCCCCGCATGAAGTTAAGTGACTTCACCTTGATGCGCGAACGAATCAGATCACGCGTCGCGGCACGCCCCCAGTCACCACCTTCATCATCAGTTGAATTGAGCACGTCCAGGTTGTCCTCAAGCGCGCCCATCCACGGATTCATCTTTTCCTCTTCAGTGCCCGGCAGGAAGCCAATATCTTCACCAACCGGCACGGTTACGCGGGTGATGATGATCTCTGAATAGACTTTGAATTCCAGTGTTTGCATCAACGCCGAGGCGAGCGTGAGCAATGTTTTACCCGTGCCGGCCTGACCGAGCAGCGTGACGAAATCAATCTCGGGATCCATCAATACATTTAGCGCAAAATTTTGTTCACGATTGCGCGCCACGATGCCCCAGATATTATTTTTCTGGTGGGTGTAGTCCTTCAATGTTTTCAGAACCGCGCTTTTGCCTTCTTGCGCGGCGACGATGGCGTAGAACGGTTTATCTTCGTCCTGAAAAACGAATTCATTAATGTTGAAACTGGGTACCATCGGGCCCTTGATGCGATACAGGGTGCGACCATGCTCCTGCCAGGACTCCATATCCTTGCCGTGCTTGTCCCAAAAATCTTTGGGTAACTCACGCACACCGGTATAGAGAAGATCAGTGTCTTCCAACACTTTATCGTTGAAATAATCTTCCGCCGCGACCCCAATGGCACGCGCCTTGATGCGCATATTGATATCTTTGGAGACCAGCACCACGCTGCGCTTGGGATGGTGATGTTGCAGATCAAGTGCCACCGCCAAGATCTGGTTATCAGCTTTGCCGCTATCCGGCAGAGCAGAGGGGAATTCCACACTGACGGGTCGGGTTTGCAGCATCAGGCGCCCGCTGGCATCACGCGTGCCGAATTCCTTTAACGCGATTCCGGTCTCAATATCGCCTTCCTGGCTCTTGACAATCTCGTCCAGAAAACGGCTTGCCTGTCGCGCATTGCGGGCAACTTCGGTCATGCCTTTTTTATTGTTATCGAGTTCCTCGAGGGTGATCATTGGCAAATAAATATCGTGTTCCTCAAAGCGGAACAGCGATGTCGGGTCGTGCATTAACACATTGGTATCCAGCACAAAAATCTTGGTGCCGACATTTTTAGTCGATGCGGTCGGTGCGTCTTTTTTGGGTTTAGGAGCCAATGTGAAGTCCTCTTGGGTTGAACCTTGCGTGGATGATAGAAACAAATAAGCCAGTAAAAATTAGCGGCAGAAAAGCGAAAAACCCTCTTGCGACGTTAGCCGTAAGAGGGTTTTCAGGAGCGAACAGAGAGGTAAGTCTACGGTTCAATGGGCTACGGCTCAATTCGTATATTCGCAAAAAAATAGTATTTCTAAAGCGGGATTTGTCCGGATATTTCAAAATGATTATGACACGGTTTTTGCAGCCGCCAATACTTCCTCAGCGTGCCCGTCAACTTTAACGCCGCGCCACTCTTTGAGGATCTCACCTTTTGCGCCCATGATGAAGGTGGAACGCTCGATACCAAACACTTTTTTCCCGTACATATTTTTTTCTTTAATCACATTAAAGAGCTTGCACATAACCTCTTCCGAGTCCGACAATAATTCGAACGGGAAGCTCATTTTGGATTTGAATTTTTCGTGGCTGGCCACGCTATCGCGTGACACACCAAACACCAAGTAACCGGCCTTTTTGAACTCTGCATATAAATCACGAAAGGCCGCACCCTCAACCGTACAGCCGGGGGTATCGTCTTTGGGATAAAAATAAATAATATAAGGATGACCGCGAAATGCGGTGCTGGAAAAACGTTGGCCACCGGTTGCGGCGACTTCAAAATCGGGAATGGTTGAATGGATCATGGGGTCTCTGGCAAGGATTATTGATCGTGGATTTGTATTGGAAATGGTTAGAAAGGCGGATTACAAAACTTAAGTAAGTTTTAACGACTAATATGACAAGAGCATGGCAGTAAAGTGCCCTACAGGTTGATGACAGCGGGTGTATGCAGATTTAAATCTCATGCGGCTCGCGCCGACGCCGGTAAAAATGGTTTGCCCTGCAGCAGCAGCGTGCCACTGCGTCCGGCAATCTCGCCTTGTTCGGCAGTGTAATAGGGCAAGATGAGTTGATTATTTGCGTTGCGTGGCAGGGATTCATAAAGGGTACGGGTCGGCACCAATTGATAGCCTTGTGCTTTCCAACCAATCAGCAATTGTTCAAACGCGGGTTTGAGACGCATCCCTTCCAGCTCCGCATGCAGAGTGAAAACATGGGCATTTGTGTTGCCGTAATGGGGGCAGGTGTCGGTTAGTGCCAATAATTTCTGGGCCACATTGGTTTCCGTTATATCGCCCACGCCAATCAGCTCATCCAATGTCGGCAAGGTAGAAGGCAGTTGCGGACAGTTAATTATTTCACCGTTGACCACTGGGAAATGCGGCTCTGCAAAGGCAGGATCAGCGCGGCCATCAGAACAATAATCAAAGCCCATTTCTTCGGTAAGACGCAAGGCATGCTTTGACATTTGCCAACCCGCGGCGCCATGGGTTTTAGCGGGCTCTTTATAAATATCGCAAAACCGGTTTTGCGCCGCCACCATCTCGCGCCGTGTCCATTCAGCGCTCGCACTGTGCACGCCGTCCTGCCATTTCACGTGATCCCAGGTATGAATGCCGCATTCAAAACCTTCATCACGGGTCCTGCACATAATATCCGCACAGCGTTTGCCAATATCCGGCCCGGGTAAAACGGTGCCGTATAGTAGGGTCGGAAATCCATAATGCTGGACCACCGAGGTGCGTTTTACTTTGCCGAGGAAACCCTTGCGAAAGACGCGCTTAATGGCGCGCCCCGTATGATCCGGGCCCAGACTAAATAAAAAGGTAGCCCCCGCCTGATGTTTTTTCAGCGTGTCGAGTAAGGCCGGAACCCCTATGTTGGTGCCCTTCAGGGTGTCAACATCAATTTTGAGCGCGAGATACTTATAAGAGTTTTTTGATTGCATAAACAGAATTATGCCAGCCAAGTGGTGCGCTGCGCAGGTCCGATTTTCTCAACCTATTTGCATAACATGATTGCGCCAAATATGAAGAGACAGGCCCAACGCCGGCGTGGCGTTCACGGCAAAAAAGCTTGGATAAGCCCGCCGATAGGCGGTTTCAATATCTTCTTAAGAAGCGAACTGTTGGGCTACAGTTAGAGATTAGGTCAAAGTTTTGAAGCGCGCTTCACATGATGTAGCAGTGCAGGGTTATTGATGCGCCGCACAAATAGCTCGAACTTGTCACAATGGCGTGCTAAAATGTCGAGTTGACTCAACAACTTATAGTCAGATGATTGTTTTGACTTACACGACACATATTACACCTGCACTTATACCTACAACGGCATGACTTAATTGTTCATCGCATGTTTCAATCGTATGACTTAACCGAAGCCGAATTCCATGCCACGCGCCCTTAGAAATATCGCCATTATTGCCCACGTTGACCACGGTAAAACGACCCTTGTTGACAAACTCCTTCACCAGGCCGGCTCCTTTGCTGCCCACCAGCATATTGCTGAACGCGTCATGGATTCCAACGATCTTGAAAAAGAGCGCGGCATTACGATTCTCGCCAAGAACACCGCAATCGATTATGAAGGCGTACACATCAATATCGTTGATACCCCGGGCCACGCCGATTTCGGCGGTGAAGTCGAGCGCGTGTTGTCGATGGTTGATGGGGTGTTGTTGTTGGTGGACGCGGTTGAAGGCCCCATGCCGCAGACGCGATTTGTGACCAAAAAGGCACTGGCGTTGGGCCTCAGGCCGATCGTGGTAATCAATAAAATTGATCGCGATGGCGCCCGCCCTGATTGGGTGATCAACCACACCTTTGAATTGATGGACAAGCTGGGCGCAACTGAAGCGCAGCTTGATTTTCCGATTGTTTATGCTTCGGCTATTAACGGCTATGCGATGCTTGATTTGAAGCATCCCGCCACCGATATGCGCGCGTTGTTTGACACGGTTCTAAAGTATGTGCCGGCACCTGAATGTGATGCTGATGCGCCGCTACAGTTACAAATTTCCGCACTCGATTACTCCACCTATGTGGGCCGTATTGGTATTGGCCGGGTGCGTCGCGGCTCAATAAAGCCTGCGCAGGATGTGATGGTGATGATTGGTGACAAACCGCCGAAACGTGCGCGCGTGAATTCTGTGCAGGGCTTTCAAGGCTTGAACAAAGTGCCGCTGGATATTGCGGAAGCCGGTGAAATCGTGTTGATTTCCGGCATTGAAGAATTGGCGATTGGCTGCACTCTGGCTGACATGGAACAGCCCGAAGCGCTGCCGATTTTGGGTGTGGACGAGCCCACGCTGACGATGAATTTTCAGGTCAATAAATCACCTTTTGCAGGGCAGGAAGGCAAGTTTGTGACCTCGCGCCAGTTGCGTGAACGTCTCGACAAAGAATTGCTTGTCAATGTCGCCTTGAAAGTCGCTGAGACCGAAGATACCGATTCATTCATGGTCTCGGGCCGCGGCGACTTGCATCTGACCATCTTGCTGGAAAACATGCGCCGCGAAGGCTATGAATTAGCTGTCGGCAAACCCCGTGTGCTGGTTAAAGAAATCAATGGCGAGAAGTGCGAGCCGTTTGAAATGCTCACGCTAGATGTCGAGGAAACCCACCAGGGCCCGGTGATGGAAGCAATTGGCCAGCGTCGTGGCGATATGGTCGATATGGTGCCGGATGGTCGCGGTCGTGTACGTCTCGATTACCGCATCCCCGCGCGCGGCTTGATCGGCTTCCAGACTGAATTCATGAACCTGACGCGCGGTACCGGCTTAAAGAGCCATGTGTTCGATGAATATGCGCCGCTGCGTGGCGATATTGCATCGCGCCGTAACGGCGTATTGATTTCCGGCGAGCAGGGCGACGCAGTCGCTTATGCGTTATGGAAATTGCAGGATCGTGGCCGCATGTTTGTATCGCCCGGCGAGCGTTTGTATAACGGTATGGTGATCGGTATTCACAGCCGCGATAACGACCTCGTCGTCAATCCGATCAAGGGCAAGCAGCTTACCAACGTGCGCTCTTCCGGCACCGATGAAGCGGTGGCCTTGGTGCCACCGATCCAGATGACGCTCGAATCCGCGATTGAATTTATTGATGATGATGAGTTAGTTGAAATCACGCCTAAAAATATCCGTATTCGCAAACGTTTCCTGCTGGAGCATGAGCGCAAGAAGGCATCGCGCGAAGCGGCATAGTCAATATTGCCGAAAAACAGCAAGTGAAAAGGAAAAGGCCGCATGATTACTCATGCGGCCTTTTTTACAGCTTGCTGCTATCTTTACTACTCTCTTGTGCGCCAAGAGGGGTGATCTGGTTTTTTTAGAACCATTTTTATGTTCGAATCGCGTTAAATCTCGATTGGATTTTCCGCGGTTCAAAGGTTATATTCACTGTGCTTTATTGAGCCCAGTCAAACAGTGATAAAAATCACTATTCACAATCTTTAACAAAACCCCGGATTGATTCCAGGCAGATGTTGGCGCCGCGGGGCGTGCTACACTTTTAGCCTTGATAACCGCGTAAAACACAAAAAAACAAATGCTTATCAGGCATTTTTTGAGCATGAATTAATGGATATTCAAATGTGGGTAACGGTTATTTTTATCGCCATTGTGGGGCTGGCGATACTGGTTGCATGGCTGGGTTTTGCACTGAAATCGAGGCTGGAGGTGTTGCCCACGCTCATGGAGCGCGACCAGGAAGCGCGTCATCGGCAGATGTTGACTGACCTGGCTGAAGGCCTTGCCCAGCAGGGTAGTCGCATCTCAACGAGTCAATTGGATGCCGCAGAACGGTTGCGCATCGCCGTTAGCAGCGAGCTTGATAAAACCCGGCAATCGCTGGCCACATTGCAGACCGAACAATCGCAAAACCTGGTGGCGAATCGTGAGGCTTTAATCCGCGAGCTGGCCGCACTCACGCTTGATCTCGGTAAAAAACAAGACGCCCTGAAAGCCGAGATGCTCGGCGCTACGCTCGAAAAGCTCGCTGAGCAGGCGCGTCTGCAGCAGGAAGCCTTGCAGCTCACCATGCGTTCAGCCACGGCCCAGGTCAAAGAAACCATTGATGCGCTGGCCAAAACCAACGATACCCGTCTCGCCGAAATCAGCGGCAAGGTTAATGAACGCCTCGACGAAGGTTTCAAGAAAACCAATGAGACTTTTGTAAATGTGATCGCACGCTTGGCGACCATTGATGAAGCGCAGAAGAAAATCGATGGCTTGACTACCAATGTGGTGAGTCTGCAGCAGTTGTTAGGTGATAAACGTTCGCGGGGCGCATTTGGCGAGGTGCAGCTGGAAACCATTGTCAAAAATGTGCTGCCCACCAATGCCTATGAATTTCAATACACATTTCCCAACGGGGTAAGGGCTGATTGTGTGTTGAAGCTGCCCGAGCCCACCGGTTTAATCGCGATTGATTCAAAATTTCCGCTGGAAAATTACGAGCGTATGTTGGCTGACGGCGCAGATCGTGCCACCCCGGCGGCATTCAAATCAGATGTGCGAAAACACATCGATGATATTTCCGGTAAATATATTATTCATGGCGAGACCGGTGACGGCGCCGTCATGTTCCTGCCTGCCGAAGCGGTGTTCGCCGAGATTCATGCGCATCATCGTGATCTGGTGGAATATGCGGCGCGCAAGCGCGTCTGGATTGTTTCACCGACGACCATGATGGCCGTACTGAACACTGCATTGGCTGTATTAAAAGATGTTGAAACCCGTAAACAAGTGCATGTGATCAAAGACGCACTCGGCAAGCTGGGCGCGGACTTTGGACGTTTTCAGCTGCGTATGGATGACCTCGCCAAACATATCGGGCAAGTCACGAAAGATGTGGAATTGGTGCACACATCCAGCCGTAAAATCTCGGATCAGTTCCAAAAAATAAAAGATGTTGAGCTGGATTCCCTGGCGCCCGAAGTCAGTACCAACGTCACCACCAACGTCACCACCAACGCCAACACGCTTGATGCTGAACCGAAGCCAGCACGGGTAGTCGTAAGATCGGTTGTCGATCAAGAATCAAAACTATTTTAAATATGAGGATACGATGCTATCAACGTCACCAACCGCTGCACAGACCACCGCCCGATGGGTGTTTTCAGCTTTTGCTTTATTTGCCACTACTGCGGGTGTGAGTGCCGTGAACGCACAGGCTATCAAATATCCTGAGACGCGCAAAAGCGATCAGGTTGATATCTACCACGGGACAAAAGTGGCTGACCCTTATCGTTGGCTGGAAGACGATAACAGCGCTGAAACCAAAGCGTGGGTGAAAGCGCAAAACGAGGTCACCGATAAATTTTTGAATGCACTCCCGCAGCGAGAAGCGATTAAAAAGCAATTCACGGATCTCTATAATTTTGAGAAATTCGGCATACCTTCAAAAGAAGGCAAGCGTTATTTCTGGACGCACAATGATGGCCTCCAGCAGCAAAGTGTGCTTTACACCGCCGCCTCACTAACGGGGACACCGCAAATTGCGATTGATCCCAATACCCTCTCGCAAGACGGTACGGTTGCGCTGAGCGGCACGGCACCGAGTCGCGATGGTCGCTATCTGGCCTATGGCATTGCCGGTGCAGGCTCGGACTGGCAGGAATGGCATGTGCGTGATCTCAACACCGGTAAAGATTTTGCCGATGTCATCAAATGGGTAAAATTTTCAACCGCCGAATGGACGCCTGATGGTAAAGGTTTTTTCTACTCCCGCTACGATGCGCCCAAAGAAGGCGCTGCACTCACAGGCAGCAATTTTTACCAGAAGCTTTATTACCACCGACTGGGTGATGACCAAGCCA
>JAYWCO010000120.1:0-3372 GCA_043780475.1 Burkholderiales bacterium
GCCCAGCGTCATGGATTTCACCCACAGTAAAATAGGCGAAAAATCATCATTGCTACTGGAGTCGCGCAGCCTGCTCGTGCTCAGTGGCGATGCGCGCTATGTCTGGCAACACGCTATTGCTGGGCGCAAAACGGATCGCTTCAACGGCCAGATCATCCAACGCACGCGGCGTATTTCGATGACATTTCGGAAGGTGATCGTGGGTATCTAAACCTCGACCATCAGCCCAGCTTTATCAAACCCCGTACACTCAAAACCGCCTGTGCGATTTGGGTATCCGCGCTGGTTTGAAATGATACGCGTGTCCCCAATCATCTGGTCGTCGCATTCGTGTGTGTGACCATACACCCAAAGTGCGGGCTGATATTTTTCAATGATCGACACCATATCCAATGAATTGAATGCTGGCATGAGCGGGCTGTTGCCATACTGTGTGTTGAGATTGACCACTGGTGCATGATGCGAAATCACCACCCGCTTTCCAGCCAAGTCCTGTGCAAACCAACGCTCCAGGCCGGTGACAAATGAGGCATGGAATGCCAAAGTGTCTATTGGCTTCAGCAATTGGCTGTTTGGCAGCATGATATGCCGAAAATCATTCATAGCATTAGTCGCTCGCATCATTGCATCAGAGTCACAACCGTTGAAATCCGTCCACATCGTGCCGCCGAAGAAATGTACGCCATCAATAGTGATACTTTCATCCTGTAGGAAGGTAACATTGTGATGCTGTTCAGCCAACCATGCCTTGAATGTATTCTCGCCAGCATCCATCGGTCGCTGCGTATAATATTCATGATTGCCTGCAACGAACAGGACGGGTTTGTGCCAATCCTTCAGCATCCACCCCAGCGGCTCAAAATTACGGAATGTAATCATGTCACCCGCCAAAATCATGACATCTGCATTCACGTCAGCAGGGGGCTGGAAATTGCGCCCAAACTCAAGATGCATGTCGCTGTAGCTGATAATTTTCATGTTCTTTATCTCAAAATAGTACACACTTTCGCCAGCAGCATAACAGGCTGGTGTATCGACAAAAGCCTCTTTTTATTGGTGCCATCATTACTGCTTGTTACTTCAGCTATTTCCTGTATTTTCTGAGCATAAAATCTCAGCGAGTGGGTGTATGAAAACCGAAATCATGACCATTGATGAACTATCGGATTATCTGAAGTTAAAGATCAAAACGGCGTATCACCTTACTGCCAAGGGCGACATCCCTGGCTTTAAGGTGGGCGGTGCATGGAGATTCCGTAAAAGTGAGATTGACCGCTGGATCAGCAAACAAGAAAAGAAACGCGCATGACCGAACTGAACCAAAACCCTGAGCAAATTGCGCGCGATAAAATCGATGCCATGCTTAAAGAAGCTGGCTGGGTGGTTCAACCTGCCAAGAAAATTGATTTCGGCGCGGGGCTTGGCATTGCCGTGCGTGAATACCAGACCGACGTCGGTCCGGTAGATTATGCGCTGTTTGTCGGCCAGAAGGCTGTTGGTGTAATCGAAGCCAAACCCGAAGACTGGGGACATAAAATCACCACCGTGGAAGAGCAATCCACCGGCTACGCCACCGCGAAACTCAAATGGGTGAATAACAAAGAACCGCTGCCCTTCGTGTATGAAAGCACCGGCGCCATCACGCGTTTTACCGACGGGCGCGATCCTAAGCCACGCTCCCGCGAGGTATTCACCTTCCACCGCCCAGAAACGCTGCAGGAATGGTCACAGCAGAAAATATCCCTGCGCGGGCGCTTGCAAACTTTGCCGCCGCTGAAGCCAGATCGTCTGCGCGATTGCCAGATCATTGCTATCAACAACCTCGAGCAATCTTTCAAAGAAGGTAAGCCGCGTGCGCTGGTGCAAATGGCCACCGGTTCCGGCAAAACCTTCACCGCCATCACCTCGGTGTATCGCTTGCTGAAACATGCCGATGCCAAGCGCATTCTGTTTCTGGTGGACACCAAAAACCTCGGCGAGCAGGCTGAGCAAGAATTCATGTCGTACTTGCCCAACGACGAAAACCGCAAATTCACCGAGCTTTATACCGTCCAGCGTCTAAAATCATCCTTCGCAGCGAAGGACGCGCAGGTGTGTATCAGCACCATCCAGCGCATGTATTCCATGCTGAAGGATGAGGAATTCGACGAATCGCTGGAGATAGAAAACCCCGCCGAGCGCATGGTGCTGCCCAAACAGCCAGTGCCGGTGGCCTATAACCCCAAAATCCCGATTGAATTCTTTGACTACATCTTCATCGATGAATGTCACCGCTCCATCTACAACCTCTGGCAACAAGTGCTGGATTATTTCGATGCCTCGCTTATCGGCCTCACTGCTACGCCCGATAACCGCACCTACGGTTTCTTCCATAAAAACGTGGTGAGCGAATACACGCATGAAAAAGCCGTGGCTGACGGCGTGAATGTCGGCAATGAAATCTTCATCATCGAAACCGAGCGCACCAAAACTGGTGGTATCATCAAAGCAGAAACACAAGTGGAGCGTCGCGAACGCCTAACCCGCAAGAAACGCTGGGAACGCAAAGACGAGGATGAGGTCTATAGCGCCACGCAGCTGGATCGCGACATTGTAAACCCCGACCAAATCCGCACCGTCATCCGCACGTTTAAGGAAAAACTGCCCGAGATTTTCCCTGGCCGCAAAGAAGTGCCCAAAACACTGATCTTCGCTAAAACCGATAGCCATGCGGATGACATCATCCAAACCGTGCGCGATGAATTTGGCGAGAGCAATGAGTTCTGTCGCAAAATCACCCACCAGGCCAAAAACCCGAAGGATGAGCTGGCCGCTTTCCGTAATGATTATAACCCACGCATTGCCGTCACCGTGGATATGATCGCCACTGGCACAGACGTCAAAGCCCTCGAATGCCTGCTTTTCATGCGCGACGTAAAAAGCCGCAACTATTTCGAGCAAATGAAGGGGCGCGGCACGCGCGTGCTGGAGCATGATGACCTGAAGAAGGTTACACCATCTGCCACCAGCGCCAAAACCCATTATGTGATTGTGGATGCCATCGGCGTCACCAAATCCCTTAAAACTGCCAGCCAACCGCTGATTACTAAACCCACTGTGCCGCTAAAAGATTTGGCGATGGGCGTGATGATGGGCGCGCGCGATGAAGATACGGTCAGTTCGCTGGCCGGTCGCCTTGCGCGACTGAATAAGCAGCTAGAGGAAAAAGACCAAAAACGCATTCAGGAAAAAACGGGCGGCATTACGCTGACTGATATTGTCAGCGGACTCATCGCCGCCATTGATTCTGACCGCGTGGAAATCAAAGCCCGCGAAATCGCTAAACTCCCCGCCAGCGTGGAGCCAGACGAAACCCAGCGCGAACACGCGCAA
>JAYWCO010000121.1:0-1875 GCA_043780475.1 Burkholderiales bacterium
CGCATGCCACGGTTAGCGCTGGTAAAAAATCACCTCGTTCAAGCAGCGTTACGACCTCAGCCGAGTAGGTTGAAAAAGTAGTGAGGCCACCTAAAAAACCGGTGATCGCAAATAATCGCCAGGCCGGTGAAAGCTCGGAATGCTTACTGAAATAAGCCACCGCTAAACCGACTAAAAAACCGCCAATTAAATTGGCCGCGAGGGTGCCGAGTGGGACATGGGTGCTGCGGGCATTGAGCCATAGCGACAGGCCCCAGCGCAGCCACGCGCCCACGGCAGCGCCTGCGCCGACCGCGATAAATCCTATGGTGGAGGTCGTGAGGCTTGTATTCATGTTGGTGATTTACGATAGAAAGTCAAAATACTAGGCGACGTATTGCATCCGGCGCGCGATGATTTATCAATGGATTCGGAACCTGCTGCATAGCGGCTTGTCGTTATAATAGCAATTGTGCCCGCTCATCCGATAGCGAAACTGCTCGGTCATATCCGATAGTGCAATTCAGTAAATTTGCTTCAATCATCAATCATCAATCATCAATCATTATTTTAATCGTAAAGCAATCATGTCCGAACGCGAATCAATGGAATACGACGTTGTTATTGTCGGTGCTGGCCCGGCGGGCTTGAGTGCCGCCATACGACTTAAACAACAAGCGATCGCAGCAGGCAGCGACATCTCTGTTTGCATCGTTGAAAAAGGCTCTGAAGTCGGCGCGCATATTCTTTCGGGTGCGGTGATGGATCCACGGGCGATCACCGAGCTGTTTCCGGATTGGCAAGCCTTGGGTGCGCCGTTGAATCAGCCGGTGACTGAAGATCGATTTATGTTTTTGTCGAAAACCGGCGGCACGCAGGTTCCAAGCTGGATGCTGCCCGCGTGTTTCAAAAACCATGGTAATTACGTCATCAGCCTCGCCAATGTGTGCCGCTGGTTAGGCTCGCAGGCCGAGGCGCTGGGGGTGGAAATTTATCCTGGGTTTGCGGCGTCTGAAGTTTTATTCAATGAGCATGGCGCAGTCAAAGGTATTGCCACCGGCGACATGGGCATCGGCAAACAGGGCGAGCACACCAGCCGCTATGCACGCGGCATGGAGCTTCATGCCAAATACACATTTTTCGCCGAAGGCTGTCGCGGCAATTTAGGTAAAACCCTGCAGGCAAAATTTGCGCTTAACGAGGGCCGCGATCCGCAGACCTATGGCCTGGGCCTTAAGGAATTGTGGGAAGTTAAGCCGGCCAAGCATGTGCCCGGATTGGTGATGCATACCGCTGGCTGGCCGCTGGATACCGCCACTTACGGCGGCTCGTTTATGTATCATCTCGAAAACAATTTGGTGGCGGTTGGCTTTGTGGTGGGGCTTGCTTATACCAATCCGTTCTTGTCGCCGTTCGAGGAATTTCAGCGCTATAAAACTCACCCTACCATTCGTGGATTTTTTGAAGGCGGCAAGCGCATTGCCTATGGCGCCCGCGCACTGACGGCCGGCGGGCTGCAATCGCTACCCAAGCTCACCTTTCCGGGCGGGGTGTTGATCGGCGATGATGCAGGGTTTTTAAATGCACCGCGCATCAAAGGCAGCCATGCCGCCATCAAGAGCGGCATGTTGGCTGCTGAGGCTGCATTTGCGGCGGTTACCGCTGGTCGCAGCAGCGATGAGCTGAGCGATTATCCGGCGGCTTTCAAGCAGAGCTGGCTGCATGATGAGCTGCATCGCGCGCGCAACTTCAAGCCAGCGATGGCGAAGGGGCTGTATGCGGGCACCTTGATGGTGGGGGTTGATCAAATCGTGTTTCGCGGTAAAGCACCGTGGACCATGCACCATCAACACGCCGATCACGAGATGCTCAAGCAGGCTGCCGAATCAACCCCCA
>JAYWCO010000122.1:0-6904 GCA_043780475.1 Burkholderiales bacterium
TGGATAGGCAGTAAGCGAATTTAAATAATCAGCAGTAGCTGGAAAGTAATCAGAAGTAAGACCGTTTTAAAATTATGTTGGTAAGCCATTCCCCATAACAAATAGAATTTATCGAGCGCATGATGCAAACTCCTGAAACCGAAGGCTCTTATGTTCACTTCCCGTCACCGATGAAATCTTATTTCCTGAGTGTATTGGCTATAGTTTGTTCGGCTGCGCCGGGTAGCGTGCTTGCGTGGTTATTGGTGGGCGCGCTTGGTTTGACAGGTGTGCTGCAGGCATTGGCCACCGTGTTTTTGGCGATGGTTTTCAGCGTGCTGCTGTTTGCCGGGCTGGCGGCGCTGGGTAATTTGTTAGGTGTTACAAAATCGGGTGTCACTAAATCAGGCGCGACGAAATCCTGAGTGGGTTGAACATCGAGTAAGCAAGTCTAGCGACGTTTTCAATGCTGATTTTCAATTTCAATAAATCGTTTTCAGCCAGCGCGCCGCCGCTTGCATTTGGTGAGCCTGAACGAATTATCACTGCCCGCTATATTGATGAAGTTCAGCCCGCGCTGGCACTGATCGCACAAGCAGCTGCCGCTGGCCGCTATGCTGCTGGCTATCTGGCCTATGAAGCCGCAGCCGCATTTGATCCCTCGCTCAAAATTTTTATCGGCGCGGCAGAAAAAAATAATGCCCCACCGCTACTGTGGTTTGGCATTTTTGATCCCGCACAGGTCACGCACAGCCCGTCCGGTGGCGGGCTTGAGCTTTACCATATTGATGCATGGCAGCCCGACACCACCCCAGCAGCCTACGCGGAAGCGATCAAAAAAATTCGCGAATCCATTCGCAACGGCGATATTTATCAAGCCAATTTCACGCTGCGATTGCACAGCCAGTTTTCAGGTTGTGCAGAAGCCTGGTATGAAGATTTAAGGCGCGATTCGCATGGCCGCTTTAATGCGTTTCTCGATATAGGCAGCCATCGCATTTTATCGCTCTCGCCTGAATTATTTTTTTCCTGGGATGGACACCTGCTGCGCACTCGCCCCATGAAAGGCACGGCTAAACGCAGTCCGCCACCTGCCGCGGAAAGTACTGACTGGCAAGCATGGCAGCGTGACGATGCCGCCTTGGCAAATCAGCTTTTGCAATCGACTAAAAATCGCGCCGAGAATTTAATGATTGTTGATTTACTGCGCAACGATGTATCGCGCGTGGCCAAGCGGGGCACCGTGAAAGTGCCCCATTTATTTACGTTGGAAACTTATCCCACGCTGTATCAAATGACCTCGACCGTGACGGCAGAAACCCGTGCAGACATCACCATTGCCGAGATATTCAAAGCGCTGTTTCCGTGCGGCTCCATCACCGGCGCACCCAAAATAAAATCATCTGAAGTGATTGCCGAGCGCGAAACCTCGCCACGCGGGGTGTACTGCGGTGCATTGGGCTATATCTCGCCTGACGGCACTTGCGTATTCAATGTGCCAATACGGACCATCGTCATTGATGCAGAGTCGGGCCAAGCCACCTGCGGCGTGGGCGGCGGTATCGTCTGGGATTCCGAAACAAAAGATGAATATGCAGAGGCAATGGCCAAGGCAGCCTTCATGAAAAGCGCTTCGCACGGCTATGAGCTACTCGAAACATTGCGGCTTGAAAATAATGAATACGCCTGGTTAGAACGGCATCTCGCAAGGCTGCTTAAGTCGGCATCGATACTGGGTTTCGACACCGATGCAAACAAAATCTGTGAAGTGTTGCAAGAGCATGCCCGCCTGCACATCGATGAAGTGCGGCGCGTGCGTATGCTCGTCAGCCGCACCGGTGTGATTACGCTGACCAGCGAGCTACTCGATGCGCCGTCACCGAGCTGGTCACGCCCGGTAGCCAATAAAATGTTTGCGAATAAGATTTTTGCGAACGAAACACCAGCGCGAAAAATCGCTATTGCAAATACGCCAGTGGATCGACACGAACGCGCGCTGCATCACAAAACCACCCGCCGCGCGGTATACGATACGCATCGCCAGCAGTATCCTGAGGCATTCGATGTGCTGCTGTGGAATCAACAGCGCGAACTCACCGAATTCACCTACGGCTCGCTGGTGTTGGAGATTGATAGCCAATGGTTCACCCCAAGCTTGGCCAGCGGGCTATTGGCCGGTGTGCTGCGTGCAGAGTTAATTGCACGAGGTGAAATTATTGAGCAGCTATTGAGCTTGGATGATTTGCAACGTGCGCAATCCATCTGGTTCATCAATAGCGTGCGGGGTTGGGTGCGAGTTGAAATTGCGGCTGGTGTGTTGGCATAGCTTTTAATTTTGTAGTTGTTTTAATCGTCAACTATTTTGTAGCGTCGCAAATCCTCGGCTAAATAAATGTGTCATCGCTAAAACCTTAAACCGCCTTCCCCGGAAAAGCTTGGCGGTTTTTTCCAGGTGCTTGTCAGGGGCTCAAGTTTGTGAATATCAGAAGCGAATTTTTTTGAGTGCAGTTTATCTATTTTTGTTTTAGGTATCTCGTAATCACTGTTGCTGTCTTAATGGCGGGCGTTTAAAGGGTACTTTTTATAGAACGGTCTAATCGCTTCGCGCCTATCCGGCGCCCAAGACTGTGGCTACATTATTCGCATCTATTTGCTTGCTAAGACGCACAAATGCATTTAAGTCAATTTTAAAATCGCTTGTTAAATCGGCTTCAGCCGTCCGACAATATCCCCGCTCTCAATCAACCCTGCCAGTTCATCACGCAAGCGTGCACTTTCATCAATGGCGAATCGCCAGTATTTCAGGCGGCCTTCGTAGTCGTTGGCAAAGCGTTTGAAATCGCTTCGGTCGGGTAATTTGTTCATCGGGAGTTGCTGCAGATATTCAGCACTTGGGCACACCAGCACGACGTTATCGAGCGATGCGCCTTTGGCTTTGCGCCAAGGCAGCATTTTATCGAGCCAGCCTGGCACGATCTTGTTGGTGAAGTGGGGATACAGCACAATGCCGTCGGTGTGGGCGTACGGCAGGTGCAGGTGATAATCGATGATGCCGCCATCCCAGTAGGTGCCGTCGGACGCACCATTGATGCCGACCACGCCTTCGAGCACCAGCGGGATAGAGCCTGAGGCGATGAGCACATCGCGAAAATTTTTCTCGGTGAGGGCAGCGTATTCGGTTTTGAAAGGATCGAATTCGAGTGACGCAAAAAACTGCTGCATATTTAAAACACTAGCATTAGCGGGGCTGTTGGGCCATTTGTGCGCCACAATGCCGGTGGATGCGGGGGTTTCATATTCAGAATAAAACCAGGTGCGATCCAGAAAATGCCGCAAATGTTTGCGCCCGGCGGCGTTGGCGAGTGCGGCGAGTGCGTAGCCAGCATGGGTGCGGCCACGCTGCTCGCGGGCGAGAATACCTTTGCCGCGCACCGCGAGTACGTTCAGGCGATAGTGCGGATGGGCCAGTACATTTGCGATCTGTCCATCGAACAGCATGTCAATCATGCCGCGCGCACTGTCAGTGATAGCGGCGGCGCTGACGTTCTGACCATAGCGGGTTTCGCAATAGGTTTTGGCAAAGAGTGCGAGCGCTAGACGGGTTTCTTCGGCGGAAAATTGACCGCCGACCATGCCGCGACACACCGCCGCAAAGCGCCATGCGCCGATGGATGCGCCGATCAACTGGGTGGGATTTTTTCGTTGCACGAAACCTTGCGGCAGCCAGTCGGCGAACAGCCATTCATCCAGCTTGGCGAGGCCCAATCCTTTTGGGCCGCCGGCTGCGCCGGGCACAATATCGATGTCTTGCGGGCGCAAACCATACTCACGAATATGCGCAATCGCCCGTGGCCCCGCGCGAAGCTCAATCGCGCTGTTCATGCAGAAACTTTCAGCTTGGGGGTTGTGAGGTTGACGCGCGTATCGTGAAAATTAAGCAGCATATCCGTCAACAGCACCGGTACTTCCACCTGCGGATAATGGCCGATGCCGTTGAGTAAAATGCAATCTGCATGCGGCACCAGTTGGTGATAACGTGCGGCCATATGTTCGCCAGAAATCGGATCAGCCGCACCATCAATTAGACGCAGTGGAATGGTTGCGTGCGTAGTTGGCGACACCAGCGCACCAACCCAACGCTTACGATATTGGCGTCGTTCACGCATATAACAAATCAGCTTGGGAAAAATTTTTAGTCCATCGTTGTGCTCAATCAACGCCCAGAAGCCATCGATCTCGGCGCTACTTGGTGGGTAGTCAGGCCCAGCAATGGCGAGCATATTGGCCGCAAAATTTTCTTTAGTGATCAGCCGTGCAATCAACGGCCCAAACGGGCTCAGCAATAATCGCTGCACCATGCGGGGCTGATGCGTCTCGGGAAATAATCCGCCGTTTAAAAAACACACGCTTTTTAAACGCGGGCGCGGACCGCCTTCAAGACTGCGGGCCAGTAATTCCTGGGCCACGGTATCGCCGTAATCGTGAGCCAGTATGTGATATTCGTGAACGCCTGCATGCGTTAGCAGCGCTTCACACAAGCTGGCCTGGTCTTGAATGCTGTAGTCGTAATCCGGTGGCTTCGCGGAAAATCCAAAGCCGATTAAATCCGGCGCGAGCAATTGAAAACGCGCTGCCAGCGCGGCCCACACGGCAGACCAATCCCACGAGGCGGTGGGAAAGCCGTGAATCAATAGCAGGGTTTCGCGGTGCGAGCTATCCGACCGGGCGAAAAAAATATCATGACCGCGATAGCGAAATGATTGGCCACGTTTTTTCCAATCACCCAGTGCGGTAAGTGAGATGCGTTGTGTCATGTATTTTTGTGATGTCTTTTTGGCGGGTGCGCACTTGCCCCTGGAGGTACTGAATACTCAGAGCGCTCTCCGGCTGCTTTTAATCAAGGCACTTATGCTGTATTAGGCGTTATTCTGACCTATTCGCCCATCGCTCGCCGCACTAAAATTATTATTGCAATTTCAAACGGCGTCGCTATATCGTAAGCAGCACTGCTTTTAATCCTGACGGTACATTTTAACCAACTTAACAGAAACGGCTATGTCCCAATTATTTTCTCTTTTCACACTGCGCGAGCTGACTTTTAAAAACCGTATTTTTGTTTCCCCGATGTGCCAATACAGTTGTGTGGAAGGTGTGCCAAACGATTGGCATATGGTGCATTTAGGCTCGCGTGCCGTGGGTGGCGCGGCGCTGGTGATGACTGAGGCGGCTTCGGTCACGGCGGCGGGCCGCATTTCACCGGAAGATGCAGGTATCTGGAACGATGCGCAAATGCAGGCATGGGTGCCGATTGCCGCGTTCATTAAATCTCAGGGGGCGGTGCCGAGTATTCAGCTAGCCCATGCGGGCCGCAAAGCGTCAACTTTTTCGCCATGGCGCGGGCACGGCAAAGTGGCTGAAGACGCAGGCGGCTGGCCTGTGATCGGGCCGAGCGAGACTGCCTTTTCGCCGAGCTATCCGCAGCCGCATGAGATGACGCTTACGGATATTCGTGCCACTATTGATGCATTCGCTGAGGCCGCCAAACGTTCACTCAAGGCTGGTTTTGAGGTGCCCGAAATTCACGCTGCGCACGGCTATTTGGCCCATGAGTTTTTATCGCCGCTATCAAACACCCGTACCGATCAATACGGTGGCTCGCTGGAGAATCGTATGCGCTTTCCGCTTGAGCTGAGCGCAGCGGTACGCGAAACCTGGCCCAAAACGCTGCCGGTATTTTTACGCATCTCGGCCAGCGACTGGATGGAAGGCGGCTGGGATGTAATGCAGTCAATTGAATTCTGTAAACGCGCGAAAATGATCGGCATTGATTTAATCGATGTTTCATCCGGCGGCAATGTGGCCGACGCAAAAATGACCATCCGCCCCGGCTATCAGGTGGGGTTTGCGCGCGCTATTCGCGAAGGTGCCGCCATACCAACTGGCGCTGTGGGCTTGATTACTGAGCCGGTGCAAGCCGAACAAATCATCGGCGATGGTGATGCTGATTGTGTATTTCTGGCGCGTGCATTATTGCGCGATCCGTATTGGCCCATCCATGCTGCGCAGGCGCTGGGCGCAGCGCCAATGTGGCCCGATCAGTACAAGCGTGCCGGCGTGAACGCGTTCGGTAAATAAATTTCTGCCGTTTAATTTTGATGAGGTGAATGGGCATGATTGATCTTTACTACTGGCCAACCCCGAATGGTCACAAGATAACAATGTTTTTGGAAGAGGCAAAAATCGCGTATCAACTGCATGGGATTAACATCGGCAAGGGCGATCAATTTGCGCCTGAATTTTTAAAGTTTTCGCCGAATAACCGCATGCCCGCGATTATCGATCACGCTCCGACGGATGGTAAAAAGCCGATCGGCGTTTTTGAGTCAGGCGCCATTCTGCTGTACCTCGCAGGCAAAACTGGCCGGTACATTCCGAAAGATTTGCGCGGTCAGGTTGAGTGTACGGAGTGGCTGTTTTGGCAAATGGGCGGGCTGGGCCCGATGCTGGGACAAAACCATCATTTCGCGCAATACGCACCCGAAAAAATACCCTATGCAATTGACCGCTATGTAAAGGAAACCTCGCGTTTGTACGGCGTGCTGAATAAACGCTTGGCCGATAAAAAATTCATTTGCGGCAATCAATACACGATTGCCGATATGGCATGCTACCCATGGATTTTATGGGAGCGACAAAGCCAAAACCTGGCTGATTTTCCGCATCTCGCCCGTTGGCATGCCGCGATCAAAGCGCGCCCCGCCACCACCCGCGCCTATGCCCGATCAAAAGAAGTGAACCCAGAGTCCAGGCCCAGCGTGAACGATGAAGCTTCACGCCGCATTTTATTCGGGCAGGATAAAAGCGTTATTAAATAGCTAAGTTGGCGCGCTGGTCCGCTGGATGCGCTGGGTAGTGCGGGCGCTTG
>JAYWCO010000123.1:0-6620 GCA_043780475.1 Burkholderiales bacterium
GCAGCCTGGTCTGGATTGGTGCCAATTTCAAATGTGATGGTAATGGTAGTAGAGCCGTTTGAGGTCGAGGTGGAGGCCATGTACATCATGCCCTCCACACCGGTTAGTGCGTTCTCAATCGGCGCTGCCACGGTTTGCTCAATGACTTCAGCAGAAGCGCCGGGGTAGGCGGCAATCACCTGCACGGTTGGCGGTGAAATTTCAGGATATTGCGCAATCGGTAGCGCGCGCATCGCCGCCAAGCCTGCGATCACGATAAAAAGCGAGATCACAAAAGCAAAAATGGGCCGGTCAATAAAGAAGCGGGAGAACATGATGGATTAACCTTTTGCGGGGTTTACGGTTTGGTGGCGGAAGCAGGGGCAGGGGCAGGAGCAGAAGCAGGAGCTTTCGCAGCACGGGCCGCTTCTTCAACCGTCATCGGTACAATCGGCTGGCCAGGCGCAAAAATATGCGCCGTGCCATCCACAATCACCTGGTCGCCCGCCTTTACACCCTGACGAATAATCCAGCCGTTTTTATCTTTGCCATCCAGTGCCACCCATTCGCCGGGCACCACTGGATGCGGCTCTGCCGCAGGTTTGCCGTCTTTGCCTTTGCCAACCACATACACAAATTTGCCTTGGGGGCCATCGAGCACCGCATGTTGGGGCAGCGCAATGGCATCTGGACGAGTGACGCCGCTTACGACCACGCGCACAAACTGGCCTGGTGACAGTGCGTTGTCCGCATTGGGTAGCTCAGCCCGCGCGGCATAGGCGCCGGTGTTGGCATCAGCTTTGTAATCGCTGAAATTCATCTTGCCGGTGGATTTTAAAAGCTGGCCATCGCTGTTTTTTAATTTAACGATGTAGCCTGATTTAGCGAGCTTCAAAGTGCCCGCGGCCAACTCGCTTTTCAGCTCATTGCGATCGCGTTCGGCAATCGCAAAATTAACATGCATCGGATCGATCTGCGCCATGGTGGCGAGCAAACTGTCGCTCGCCGCAATTGCCAGTGAGCCCTCAACTTTTAAGGCGCGCCCAATCACGCCCGTGATCGGCGCGGTGATATAGGTGTAACCCAGCTCCACCTTAGCGCTGGCGTATTGCGCTAGCGCCTGTTTGAACTGCGCTTTGGCAACATCGTAAGCAGAAGCCGCGCTGTCCCATTCCTTTTGGCTGATGGCCTTGGCCTCAATCAGCGGCTTTAAACGGCTATATTCGCGTTCGGCCTGCTTTAAATTAGCGTCCGCGGTGGCAATACCGGCCTCGGCCTGTGCGGCTGAAGCCGCGTATAAAGTAGATTCGAGTCTGAATAAGGGCTGACCGGCTTTCACCTGAGCGCCTTCTTCATACAGACGTTTTTCGATAATGCCATTAACTCGCGCACGAATTTCTACCTCGCGCGAGCCATTGGTTTGGCCGACATATTCATATTCCACTGGAATCTCGCGAGCGGTAACAATCTGGTAGGTGACGACGGCAGGCAGCATGCCACTTTGTGGGCCTTGCGCTGAATCTTTACCACAGCCGGCTAGTCCAATAGCCAGCAGGACAGCAAGGGCGGCAACGCGCATCGGTAGGAACGCAGGGGCTGTAGTGGTGAAATTGCTGGCAGCGATAAGTGAATGAGTGGGCATGGTTGTTCCTGACAAGTACGGTTGTTGAGTGTGACGCGAATATTTTGAATAGCAGGCGCGAAAGGTAGAGGTAGAGGTAGAGGTAGAGGTAGAGGTAAACCTAAAGGTGTAGAAAGAGCATTTGGGAGCGCAAATGTGCTGTGAAGTTCGTAAAGCCACTAAGATGGCGTGCATGCTGATGTGGTGTGAGAAAGCTTTGTGCGCAAGTGCTGACCGTGAATTTATTCGGCCAGCTCAGACAACAGATAATTCAGCGGCGTGATGCAGTATGCATTTTTAGGTTTACCTTGTGGTTACCCTAATTTTAAGATAGTATACATACATTTGTGGATGTATATATAAAAACTCTACAAAATAGCGATTTTTTTCTAAGCCCAATTATTGTTGCAGCATATTCTTCATACGACATTAATATCGTTTTTCCACCGTTGCTCGAATAGATCAATTATGGCCCGCAAGACCAAAGAAGAAGCCCAGGAAACCCGCAGCCATATTCTCGATACGGCCGAGCAGGTGTTCAGCGAAAAGGGCGTGTCGCGCACGGCGCTTAGCGATATTGCGGGGGCGGCCGGCCTGACGCGCGGCGCCATTTACTGGCATTTCAAAAACAAAGTGGATTTGTTCGACGCGATGATGCAGCGGGTCAAGCTGCCGATGGAGCAGATGACGCAGCGCTTTTGTGATGCCAAGCTTGAAGACCCGCTGGTCTATATTAAAGCCAGTGCATTGAATGTGCTGTTGTTACTGGCAAAAGATGAACAGACCCGCCGCGTGCTCGACATCATGAGCAACAAGTGCGAATACGTGGATGAGATGGAAGCATTGCGTACCCGCCATCACGAATCTTGTATGGCCTGCATTGGTCAAGTCGAAATTGGCTTCAAGAACGCGATCAAGAAGGGGCAACTGCCTGCACATATTAATACCCGTCGCGCCGCTCGCGGGATGCACGCTCTGATTAGCGGCATGATCAGCAATTCATTACTGGACCGCCATTTTATTTCGCTCACCAAAGACGCCGAACCCATTATTGATATTTATCTGGCGGGGCTGAAACACCAAAAGCAGCTCTCGTAACTTGCGGCGCTGGCGCAACATGGTTGCATGAGTTAATATAGGATTGGTAATTTTTTCAAAAGCTGCTCGGTAATATGACTGTTTGCTACACACGAAAATCGCTTCGGGCATTTTTGCTGCCGCTGCTGCTTCCACTCCTGCTAGTGCTCGGGCAGCAGGCTGCTATGCGTCACGAGCTCAGCCATCTCGGGCGGCATACCGAGCGGCACGACCACAAACTTCCGGGTCAGCTTGTTTGTGAAGAATGCGCTGCATTTGCGGATGTCACTGGCGGCGCCATTTCAGCACCCTATGCGCTGGCTATGGTGGCCGCCACGCACCGTGTTTCTACCGAGCTTAAAGCCGTTGCCATGGCCGCAGATCGGCCGGCATCGCGCAACCGAGGCCCCCCGATTTTCCTTTGATCGCACCGTCGTTCCCGACCGAATGCGCTTGTTCAACGAGCGCTTCAATTTTGTCACACCGCGTTCAAAGGATTCATCATGTTGGTTTTTAAATTACGGGCGATGGCTATCGCCATGGCTTCTGTTTTCCCGTCTGCCTATCTGTTTGCCTCTGCGGCGTTTGCGATTGAGCCAGAAAGTACCGCAATATCAGCAACCCCGAACCCGCAAAAAATTGATCCGGTTGAAGTCGTCATCAAACGCCTTGATGAAGCCCGCAACGGGCTGTCGCCTGATACCGGTAGCAGTATTTACCGGTTTGGCCGAAAAGATATTGAGGCGCTGCCGTTTGGCGACAACACGCCGCTCAATCAGGTGCTATTACAAACGCCAGGTATGGTTCAGGATTCCTATGGCCAGTTGCATGTGCGTGGCGATCACGCCAATCTTCAATACCGGATTAACGGGGTGGTGATCCCTGAATCGATATCGGGTTTTGGGCAAGCGCTTGATACGCGCTTTGCGCAGCAGATCAGCGTCATGACCGGGGCGCTGCCGGCGCAGTATGGCTATCGCACGGCCGGTGTGGTCGATATTCAGACCAAGGGCAACAGCTTTGAAAATAGCGGCAGCCTGAGCTACCTCGGCGGCAGCCATCAGCATCAGGAAACCGGGCTCGAACTTGGTGGCGCAAAGGATGCGTTTTCATTCTTCTTGACCGGTTCATACCTGCGCAATAATTTGGGCATCGAAAATCCTGTCGCAACGAAAAATGCCATTCATGATGCGACCACCCAATTCAAGGGCTTCGGCAATCTTTCCTATCTGCTCGGGAACGATAGCCGGCTAAATTTCGTGTTCGGCCACGCCGATAGTCGGTTCCAAATTCCTAATGTGCAGGGGCAGACACCGTCGTTCACGCTTGATGGTGCACCCGTTATTTCATCAGGCAATTTTGATGCGCGCCAGCGTGAAAAAAACCGCTTTCAGATTTTGTCCTATCAGGCATCCGGTGCCACTGGTGTTGATTATCAGGTGTCGGTATTCAATCGCTATAGCGATGTAGCTTACCGCCCGGATCCGGTCGGTGATCTGACTTTTAAAGGTATCGGGGCCAACATTTTCCGCCGCAACCAGACGCTGGGCATGCAGGCTGATCTGAGCTATCAGTGGGGCCCTCAACATACGTTGCGCACCGGTCTCTTTGCCAGTCGCGAACAATTCAGGGTTGATAACACATCACAGGTTTTTGCCGCTGATGCTGACGGCAATCAGCTGAATGGTGCGCCGTTTACCATCATCGACAACAGCAAAATTTCCGGACATTTATATGGGGTCTATTTGCAGGATGAATGGAAGCCCAGCGACAAGTTGACGCTAAACTACGGTGGGCGCTACGACCGTGTCAACACCGTCGTCAATGAGAGCCAGTTTAGTCCTCGGCTGGGAGTGGTTTATGACCTGACGTCGCGCACCCGCATACACGCTGGCTATGCACGCTATTTCACCCCGCCACCGACCGAAAAAATTGATACCACCAGCATTGCGCTGTTCCAGAATACAACCAATGCCTTGCCATCTGACGCGGATACCTCGGTGAAATCTGAACGTTCGCATTACTATGATATTGGTCTGTCACATCAGCTAACACCGTCTATTACCTTGGGGCTCGACGGCTACTATCGCGATGTGCGCCATCTGCAGGATGAAGGCCAGTTCGGTAACGCGCTGATTTTTTCGGCCTTCAATTTTGAGTTCGGCAAAATTTATGGCCTGGAGCTATCAGGCAGTTACAAGCAGGGTAACTTCACGGCCTATGTGAATGCCAGTTATTCGAGCGCGAGGGGTAAAGCAATTGAAAGCGGTGAATTTAATTTTGGCCAGAATGAGCTGGCTTACATCAATAAAAATTGGGTGCATCTGGATCATGAGCAGCGCTGGGCAGGATCTGCCGGCATGTCTTACCGAATAGGCAGCACATTATTAAGCGCCGACGCACTTTACGGCAGCGGGCTGCGGAATGGCTTTGCCAACACCCAACATTTACCGGGATACACGCAGGTCAACCTTGGGCTGCTGCAAAACCTGAATTTACCCGGCATCGGCAAGCTTGATGCGCGGTTCGCGTTAATCAACGCGTTCGATAAAACCTATCAAATCCGCGATGGTTCAGGCATCGGTGTCGGTGCCCCGCAATTTGGCCCACGCCGTGCTTTGTATGCAGGGATCAGTAAAGCGTTTTAAACCAGGATAGCGGTTACGGCCAGATGATCAGTAGCGCTTTTTGAAAGCGCCCCGGTTACGATTATGTCGCTACGACACCAGCCGATAACCCACACCGGTCTCAGTCAGGATGTACTTTGGCTGGGCCGGATCATCTTCTAGTTTTTGACGCAAGTGGCCCATATAAACCCGCACATAATGACTGCTTTCAGAATGCGATGGGCCCCACACATCCTGTAATAACTGGCGGTGCGTCAGCACCCGGCCGATATTGCTGATGAGCACACTCAGTAGCCGATATTCAATGGGCGTGAGATGAACCGGTTGCTTGCGCTTGGTGACCAGTCTCGCGGTGAGATCAACTCGAATATCCCCCGGTTCACCAAGTTCAAACACGCTGCCATTTTCATGACTGGGCAATCGTTGCCGCCGCAGGGTGGCGCGAACGCGTGCCAGCAATTCGGCAACGCCGAAAGGCTTCGTCAGATAGTCATCGCCGCCTGCATCAAGCGCCCTAACTTTGTCTTTCTCGTCGGTGCGCGCGGACAGCACAATAACCGGTACGTTTGACCAGGCGCGAAGGTCGCGAATCAGTTCCACGCCGTCACCATCAGGCAGGCCAAGATCCACGATCAGGAGATCCGGCTTGCGCGTACCTGCTTCGGTTAATCCCTGTTTGATCGTTTCGGATTCAAATACATGCCAGCCTTCGCCCTCAAGGGCCAACCTTACAAATCGACGAATCTGCTTCTCGTCTTCGACGATAACGGCAACGAGTGCAGGATTTGACATGGCTAGGGGAGAATTTTTATCGATGCTTATTCGTTGGCGATGTTTGTTTCTGTACCGTCTGAATCAACAACAGGCGGTGTGCCCAATGGCAGTGTAAACCTGAATGCAGCACCGCCTCGCGCATGGTTCATTGCTTTGATTTTGCCATGATGTGCCTCAATGATGGCCCGGCAAATAGCCAAGCCAAGCCCCACGCCAGGGGTGGCACTTTCCTGCTGGCCCCGGGTGAATTTTTCGAAAATAGTTTCTTCCTGTCCTGCCGGCAGGCCGGGGCCATCGTCTGATACGGTCACGTTGCAATCACTATTTTGCACCACGGTTTCTATCGTTACGGTGCTGTTCAGAGGCGTGTACTTGGCAGCGTTTTCCAGAAGATTGACAAAAACTCTTTCAAGCAGCACCGCATCAAATTCAATCAGCGGAAAATCAGGTGGGATCAGGACGTGGATTTTGCGTTCGCCCAGTACGCGCCTGGTTGCGCGAATGGCGCTACCAATGACTTCCTCAATCGGCTGCCATTCACG